>CAYRFN010000015.1:0-44635 GCA_964423495.1 uncultured Desulfobacteraceae bacterium | reverse complement strand
ACCACCGTAAATTGCCGCCCGCCTGAGAAGCAACTTAACTCAAATAACCAGCAACTAATTTTTCGTTTTCTGAAAAGAGAGCCCCATGTCCTGCCATGGCTAAATTGCGGATTTCTTAAAAGGGAGTCTCATGCCCTTCTTAAAGAAATCGAAAGGCACATAAACTGTCTAAGTATAAACTGAATGTAAACACTTTTGAACATTACCAATAAATTAGGGAATTGAGGGATTGAGAATTAAGGATTTAATTAAGGATTTTAGGAATTGGGAGAATGGAATATGTTGAAAGATAAATGGAACGATCAGGGTTTTACGCTGATCGAATTGATGGTAGTTATTGTAATCTTGGGTATTTTGGCAGGGCTCATTATCCCAAAGATTATGGGAAGACCTGAAGAGGCCAGGAGAATGAAGGCCAAAATTCAGATTGAGAGTATAGAGACCGCCTTAAAGCTATATAGATTGGACAACGGCGAATATCCTTCCACTGAACAGGGTCTTGAGGCACTTGTCGAACCTCCAACGGTTGGACGACTAGCCAGGGCCTGGAGGAAAGGGGGATACTTAGAGAAAGGCAAGGTGCCCAAGGATCCATGGGGAAATGATTATATCTATCTCTGTCCCGGCCTTAATGATGATTTTGACCTTATGTCATATGGTGCTGACGGACAGGCAGGCGGAGAGGATAATAACGCAGATATTAATAGCTGGGAGTAGGATTAATTATTGAACATAAAGCTATGTTAAGAAACAAAAAAGGTTATACTTTCATTGAACTTACTGTGGTTGTCTTATTAATTGGTTTGATGCTCACACTGACTATCCCTCGATTTCGATATGCTATTTTGACAGATAATCTGAAGATTAGTTCACGTAAATTGGTTGGGGTTATTAAGAACTTAAGGAACCGGGCCTTTCAGGAGCATAAGAACTTTGTCCTTCATTTTGACCTTGAATCAAATCGCTTCTGGATCGACTCGACTGATATGACAAAAGAGGAACGATTGCTTGCACGTGAAAAAGCATCTTCTCTTCCTAAAGATGTACGTATCCTGGGCGTCAGGTCAGGAGTCAAAGTAAATAATACGGACGGGGAGACATCCATCCGATTTAATAAGAAAGGATATGCTCAACAGTCGGTGATAAGTTTGGGTTCAGAAGATGGGAGGAAGTTTGCTATAGTACTTAGCCCTTTTCTGCCAAGAGTCAAAATCCTGGAAAACCCGCTCTAACCCTTCAAATAATTCCCGAGTCATTAAGTAATTATCTATGAACGCTAGAAATAGAATAGAAAAGGGTAGGTGTTATGGTTTTACGCTACTTGAGGTGATGGTGGCTGTGTCCATCATAGCCATTGCCCTTGTGGCTGTTCTGGGTTCACAATCCCAGAGCGTCTTGCTGGCCAGTGAAGCAAAATTTAATACGATCGCCTCTCTCCTGGCCCAGATGAAAATTGCTGAAATGGATTTGGAGAAACCAGAAAGTTTGACCTCAGACTCTGGCAATTTCGGAGAAGATTTTCCTGATTATTATTGGGAAACAGTGGTTAATGATGTGAAATTTCCAGAGGCAGAAACGGTATCCAAACATCTTATGCAAATTGATTTGAAGATTTTCTGGGGTAAACATAAATTATATCAATACCATATAAGAGAGTACCGGTTTGTTCCGGGAACCCAATAGACCAGTGAAGGCAACTAATCTTACAAAACCATGTGGTTTTACCCTCCTGGAGGTCCTGATTGCAGTGTTCATCCTTGCGATCGTTCTTTTTACTATATTTACATCTTATACAGGAACTTTCAGGATTATTGATGAAACTGAATCCCAGACAGATACTTATGGAATGGCGCGCATTGCATTGGGAAGGATGCTGGAAGATTTAGAATCCATCTATTTTTCCAAAACGTCAAGAATCTTAGAACCTAATGGGGTAACAATTCAACCAACGCGATTTTTAGGAGAAGACAAATTGATACAAGGAAGAAGCGCTGATTCCCTCCGCTTCCTTTCAAGGGCTCATGTTGTCTTTGACGAGGAAAATAAAATTCTCAGATTAGCTGAGATTGTTTATCATGTTAAGAGAAATGATAATGGAGATAGTTTAGTTCTATACCGTTCCGACACACTGGAATTTGATGAATCGCTTGCAGAAGAGAAAAACGGGCTAATTCTTTGCGATGGCCTATTTTCGGTAAATTTTGCTTATTATGATATGAATGGCGAGGTTTATGATAGCTGGGATTCAACAGAGGGGGATTTTATTGATCGCTTACCAGCAATGGTCTCCATAGAGCTCACGTTTTCAAACAATTCGAATCCTGAAGCACCTATTAAATTCATGACAGGAGTTACCCTTCCTATGGCTGGAAACAAATATGGGAAAACTACTTAAAAACAATAAAGGTTTTGCATTGATCCTGACAATTTTGATCATCAGTCTGATTGTTGTATTGACGTTGGACTTTAATATTTCAATGAGGTCTGATTTACATTCATCTGCAAACCTTAAGGACGGAATTAAATTGGGGTGCATTGCAAGGTCGGGATTTAATTATGCGCTTGCTGTTCTCTTTGAGGACATCTTGGAATCAGATTTTGACTCCTTGAATGAAGACTGGATATATCCAAAGGATATTTCTTCCAACTCCAGTGTTATGTTTGAAGATGGCCGGTTAAAGGTCAGGATTATAGATCATTCGGGAAGGATTCAGGTTAACCAACTTGTTAATCAGAAAGGTCTCATGACAAGGTTCTTGAGTTCTGAACAATTTGGTCTTGATCCAGAAGAGGTACTTAATCTAATAGATTCAATCAAAGACTGGATCGATCCAGACAACGAGGTAACAGGGTTTGGTGCGGAGAACAAATATTATCAAGGAATGGAAAAGGCATATTCCTGTAAAAATGCTCCTCTCGAATTCCTGGAAGAATTACTTCTTGTAAAAGGAGTTACTCGGGAACTCTTTTTCGGGACAAATGAAAAACCTGGCATTTCACGCTATCTAACAACTAACGGTGATGGTAGAATCAATATTAACACTGCCGACCCTTTGGTACTAAGGTCTCTTTCGGATCAGATAGATCGAGATATGGTCCAGGAAATGCTTGCATATCGTGAGGATAAAAATAATGATCTAAAAGATCCCAAATGGTATCAGAAGGTATCAGGTATGAGCCATGTTACAATTGATCCTAATCTGATAACAACTTCCAGTTCCCACTTTGAGATAAAATCAGAAGGTTCTAAAGAAAACATGATTAAACTGGTCACAGGAATAGTCGAAAGGAACAAGGGGGCGTTTCGCATCCTATCTTGGGAAATAGAATAGCTTTTTTGTTTTTTGTCTTATTTAATTCAACAGACATAAAAAACCCAAAAAATAGACGATGTCAAAAAAGATCTTAGGTCTTGACATAACCGAAAATACGATTACTGCCATACAGGTTAAAGGTTTGCTGAAGGGACATCAGATCTCTGCCTGTGCCACGGTAATGATCGAAGGGAATGGTGGATTGGATGATGCCCTGAAGGTTCTGGGTGAACAAATGGATCTTAAAAGTGATACTTGTATCGCTTCAATTCCTGGAGAATATATCTCGTATAGAAATCTTGAGATGCCATTTAGGGATCGGAAAAAGCTTAGCCAAACCGTTCCTTTTGAAATTGAGTCAATGATCCCTTTTTCTATCGATGATCTTTTAGTAGATTTTATTGTAAGTGACCACTCTGATCAGAATGAAATCCTTGCTGCTTCTGTGAGAAAGTCATTTATTTCAGAATATCTTACATCTCTAAAGTCGCATGAAATCGATCCATATATTTTGGATATCAGATGTGTGCCATTAGCCACGTGGCTATTAAGGCAACAAGGAATTCCCAATAATGGGCTCATATTGGAGATAGGTGAGAAGAAAATTACAATGGTCCTTTGTTTAAAAAAACGTATTGTCTTGATTCGGACATTTGACTTTAATAATAGCTCAATTGCTCAGTCTATTTCAAATGATATGAATGATATTGATGTAACTGAATCTGAGCAAATTGAATCACGTTTTGAGTATTTATACAAGACGGTTCGAAATACAATTCATGCCTTTGGATGGGAGAGGAGTAGGGCCATTCATCTTGAAAAGATTTTTTTTACCGGCATTGGAGCCCTTTACCCAGAGACAGAAAATCTTATAGAGCAATTTTTCAATATTCCGGCTGAACAGATCAATCTAAGCAGGGATAACAGAATCCACATGGACGATAATATTTCTCAGGTTTGGAATCCTTTAATAATGGACCCCGCTCTCGCACTTGCTCTTCGGGATTCCAAACAGGGCCAGGGTTTCAATTTCAGGAAAGAGGAGTTCAAGATAGAAAGACATTACTTTGGGCTAAAGAATGAACTTAGAAGGGTGGCGATTTTCCTTATAATCATTTTTTCTCTTCTTGCTACTGATATAAGTGTAGATTACTATTTGATGAAAGAAAGATATAGTGCCCTGGATCAAAAGGTTACAGAAGTATTCAGTCAGTCATTTCCTGATGTTAAGCGGATAGTAGACCCGGTAAAGCAAATGAAAGTGAAAATCAGAGAAATAAAAAGAGGTGCCATATCACAACCTGTAATAAGTTCGAAAAATAAGGTGCTTGATCTATTGAAAGACATTTCGCAGCGTGTCCCAAAATCTTTAGATGTACATGTGACGCGCATGGTAATCGATCCGGAAACGTTACAGATCATTGGTAAAACTGACACATTCAACACAGTTGATAAAATAAAAAATATACTCGAGCATTCCTCCTATTTTAGTGCTGTGACCATCAGTTCAGCTAATTTTGATCGAACAGAAAATCAGGTTCGATTTGAATTAAAATTGCAGCGTATACAGTAAAACATGAACAGATAGAAAGGGCTGGATTTATGCTTACGATAAGCAGACTTGGACAACGAGAAAAATATCTTATATTTTTTGTAGCATGCTCAATAGCAATCTACTTTCTGCTTCAGTTCATTATCTTTCCCTTCTTTGAAAAAAGAGGACATATGGAAAATGCCATCAGGACAAAGGAAGATGAACTCAAAGAGATCGTGATTCTGAGAGCTGAACATCAATCCCACAAAAAAAGAACTCAAGAAATACAAAAGGCTCTTGCCAACCGAAAGGAGGGGTTTACACTTTTTGCGTTTCTTGAAAGGGTTGCTGCCAAGGCTGGAGTTAAGGATTATATTGAATATATGAAACCCTCTGTTTTGCAAGGCGCAGGGCATCAAAAAAAATCAATGGTTGAGATGAAATTGGAGAAAATTACCCTTAAGCAGCTGATTGGATACCTTTACCGTATTGAATTGCCGGAAAATGCTATCAGTGTAGAAAGCATTTTAGTTATGGAAAACAAGAGAGAAGCTGGCCATTTAGATGCTGTTTTAAAGGTGCTTACTACTCATTAGACCTGCCAAGGTTCCTCGGAAGAGCATTGCTGTTATGAAGCATAAGATATCAAGAAGCAAAAAATTTTTTGGGTATGTGCTTTACTGCATTTTATTAACAGTTGGACTTTTGTTCTACCGTTTCCCTTCAGATGCTTTTAGGGAATATTTTCAGTCAATTGCAGATAGTATAAATCCCCGTTTCCTCTTTTTTATTGAGAAAACACTCCCTTCCTTCCCTTTTGGTTTGAACCTTTTGCATCCTAGCCTCTCGTTTAAGGCAAAACCTAATGTAAGACTTTTTGTGGCAGAAAGTCTTTTGATCAGACCTGATTTAAAGTCATTCTTAAAAGAGGAATCCAAATATTACTTTGACTGTCTCGCATATGATGGTGATTTAAAGGGCAATATCCGTTTAAAAAAAAACAGCAAGAAGGCCCATTTTACCACCTCAATTAAGCTAAAAAATATCTGTATTGATGATTTTGCACGATTTTCAGATTTGATGGGGAGTAATGTAAGAGGGACCTTTGGCGGTTCCATTAGATATAGCGGATATTTCCATTTCCTAATAGATGGTATAGGAGAGGCGAATCTTAGAATATCAGATGGGCATGTGGAATTGTTACATCCCTTTTTAAATTTTACGTCTATTGACTTTGATGAAATGCGGATAAAGATGGCACTTGAAAACCAGACGATAGATCTTGTCAGTGTTGATTTAATAGGGCAAGGGATACATGGCGCTCTATCGGGAACAGTTAGCTTAAAAAAGAAAATTTTGGAAAGCCAACTCAATCTAAAAGGGACGATTGTGTTGCTTGCAGGCCTTTATAATCTTAATAAAGACACTTCTAAAACATTAGGGCTTATTTTTCAAAACCAGCAAAGTAAAAAGCTTTCTTTTATAATTTACGGAACCCTAACAGAACCGAGATTGACATTCATTTAGTAAGGAAACAACATTGTGAAAATATTTTCATCCAGTTTGAGCACAGCCAGTTTATGCATCTCAATTCCTTAAAAGAGAGTCCCATGCGCTTCCATGCGCTTAAATTTTAGAAGTTACCTAACGAGTATATATATGAAAAAGTTTTACTATACAATATTCAGCCTTATTGCATTATCTGTGATTATATTTACAAGTATTGATATCTTTTATAGGATCCTCAGTGCAAGGCTAAGACAAGTCAACACAAAAGAAATTGCAATACATCAAATACAGGATGTTGAAGATCCCAAAACGTCTTCTTGGAGTGATTATAGGGTGATAACGGATCGAAATCTATTTGGTTCCCTTGTCAGATCATCTGGAGATGTAAAGCTGGAAGATATTGAGTCACTTGAACCCAGCTCCCTCAAAATCGCACTCTTAGGTACAATTATAGATAACCATAAAAATGCCTATGCTGTTATCGAAAAAATTGATAGAAAGAAACAGGGCCTATATAGGACAGGTGATAATATTAATGGTGCCATAGTTAAAAAGATTTTGAGAGGCAAGGTAATCCTTAGAGTTAAAAACAAGGATAAAATACTTATTATGAAAGAACTTCGCTCATCACAAACAGAAAATGGCGAACAATCCACAAGACCAGAACTTGCAGGGACAACCATAACAGTCAAACCTTCAGACCTGCAAAGTTCGTTAAGAGATCTTAACAAGCTCCTATCCCAAGCACGTATACGGCCTCTTTTTAAAGACGGTCAAGCCGATGGATTAATAATTACTCAGATTAAAGCAGATTCATTTTTTTCCAAATTAGGGTTGAGAAATGGAGATATTGTTCAAGGAATAGATGGCAAATCAATTAACAGTCCGGATGATATTCTGGGATTATATGGAAAGTTAAGATCAGGTTCACAAGTATCATTGCAGATAACACGCAACGGTGCATCGAAGACAATAAATTACAACTTCTGATAAAAATAAGCATTTCAGACAAGGCTGTGTATACATCTTTTTTTGGTTTTAAAGAAAACCCATTTAAATTAGCGCCAGACCCACGATATCTCTTTCTGAGCCGTTTTCACAGGGAGGCACTTGACCACCTGCTTTATGGGGTTAACTACAGAAAGGGTTTTATTATCATAACTGGCGGTATCGGCACGGGTAAGACTACACTTTGCCGTGCATTCCTAAATCATCTAAATCCCTCCACAAAAAGCGCCCTGATATTCAATTCATTTATCTCAGACATAGAATTGTTAAAGACCATAAATCAGGAGTTTGATGTTGATACGGATTTGTCTCCAGAAAGCAAGAAAGGTTATATTGATGCTCTCAATCATTTTCTGCTTAGGACCTTTAGCAGTGCTGGAAACGCTGTTCTGGTGATAGACGAAGCTCAAAATCTTTCCCACACCGTTCTTGAACAGATACGAATGCTCTCTAATCTTGAGACGGAAAAGGAGAAGCTTATCCAGATCGTGCTCGTTGGACAGCACGAACTAAAAGAACTCCTAACCACATCATCCCTAAGACAACTTGATGAACGAATAACGGTTCGCTATGATCTGCCCCCCTTGGAACGGGAGGACATCCAGGGCTATGTGGAACATCGCTTAGTAGTGGCGGGCGGGAGAGAGAATATTAAATTTACAGGGGGGAGCTTTAGAAAGCTTTTTGCATATTCTCGAGGGAACCCAAGGCGGATCAATGCTGTTTGTGATAGAGCTCTGCTTATCGCATATGCCAAGGATAAGCACATTATATCTAAAGGAACAGTGACAGAGGCAATTAATGATCTCTGTGGAAAAACAATCATCAATCCCTTGGTAGCGGGTTTGTCTCATAAGAAGTTGGGTTCACTTGCTGTACTTTTGCTTTTACTGATCTTTGTTGCAGGCTTTGCAGGATGGAGCTTAAAGAAAAACATTTTTGGTCTGCAATTTAACAAAAACAAAACCCCAGCGGTAAATACAAAACATGTTCAACCCAATTATCTTAAGTATAACAGGAAAACTTCAAGTGTCTTTTTGGATGAGCAGAATAGCTTTACAGGGCTCTTCATGCTTTATTATGAAAATAAAAGCGAAATTAGTTCTAATTCACGCGACCTTCATTTTGATCTTATTACCTTAGACATAGAGCCTGAATATTTTGTCATGTTCAGACGACCTTTTCGGATACATCTGTCCATTTCCTCTCCTTCCTTGCCATATCCCCGCTACATTTTGATCAATAAAGTAACACAGAATGGTGCTTTTGCCATAGATTCAGACCATAAAGAGCATGCCATTACAAGAGATTTTATTCTGAAAAATTGGGACAAGAATATTTCTTGGCTTTATCCTCATAAGAACAAGAATATTAGACTTGCAAGAGGAATGAATTCCCCTGATGTTTTTAAGATACAAAACATATTAAACAAAATAGGATATTTGGTAGAACCTTCTGGGAATTATGATGAGCGGACTCACAGTAATATAATAAGATTTCAGAGGAACTTCGGTTTGAAGGCTGACGGGATTGTTGGCCCCAGGACCATGGCCTTATTGTATCTAATGTCGGATTAATATGAGTTATATCCATGAAGCCTTAAAAAGGGCTCAGAAAAACCGAGATGACCATTATCAAAGATATGGCGGAACACCATCGGCACGGGGAAAGGAAACGATGTCCCTTTCCGGCAAAAGAATCTTATGGATTTCTCTGGTTCTTTTCGTCATTTTCCTTGCTTTTGGGTTTTATTCATGGTTGGATTTCAGGGCTAAACAAAACCCTGCTACCTCAAAATATGAATATGAAAAGTCTGCGTCAACGACTAAGCCACAAGGCGCCACGGATGCAACAGAATTCTATGAGAGGGCGAAGCATTATCATAAAAATGGCTATTTGCCTGATGCCATGCGACTATATAAGGAAGCCCTTAGGTTAGATCCTGGTTATGTAGAGGCATTGAACAACCTGGGCGTTATATTTATTTATGAAAAAGATTTCAAGGAGGCACAGGGCAGTTTTGAAAAGGCTATTAGGTTAAATCCAGTATATGTTGATTCTTATTATAATCTGGCATGCCTTTATGCCATTAAGGGTGAGGTCCAAAAGGGTTTTGCTTATCTAAAGAAGGCGGCCTCGCTAGACCAAGTAGTCAAAGTTTGGGCAAAGACAGACTCTGATTTAGAAAACCTTCGTAAAGCTCCTGAGTTTAAAATAATATTTGGGGATTGAGGGATTGAGAATACAAAATTATTCGAGAAATTTGTTTCATGGAACGAGAGTCTTTAGCTAACTTTTTTTAAGCTTCTTGAAGTGAACTATTGGAAATGATGAAATTTGAGGTAAATAATAAAGGGCTTCTTTTTTGTTTCCTGTTTATTGGCCTATGGATTTTTTCAAACAATTCTGTTGTCCAGGGGGCCCGGCTTGCTGGGGAAAAAGGCGTGACCCCTACAAGTTCCATAGATAAACAAAAGGCCCAAATGCCTGTTGAAGTGGAGCCTCCTGCAAAAGCTGCTGTTCGGAAAAAATCTTCCGAAGCCGAAGAAATATCCATTCAAGAGAAAGCGAAAGGAAAAAGTACGGAAAAACGTTATGTGACCATTGATTTCAACAATGTGGACATTGCGATCTTTATCAAGTTTATTAGCGAACTGACTGGTAAAAATTTTGTAATTGATAAGAAAGTTGGGGGAAGGGTTACCATTATTTCGCCTACCAAGATCTCGGTGAAAGAGGCCTACAAGGTATTTGAATCAGTACTAGAAGTTCATGGTTATACAACCGTTCCCTCTGGAAATGTCATAAAAATAGTTCCGGCAGTCCAAGCCCGATCCAAGGACATTGAAACGAGGCTCCGAAAGGAGGCCATCACACCTGAAGACAAAGTAGTGACCCAAGTGATACCATTGAATTATGCTGATCCCAATGACCTGAAAAAATTGTTTACACCGTTGATTTCTAAAAGCAGTGTCATTGTTTCATATCCTCCTACAGGCATGTTGATCGTCACAGACGTGCTTTCCAATATCAACCGCCTGCTCCGTATTACAGAAGTGATTGACGTAGAAGGTATTGGTGAAGAAATATCGGTTGTCCCCCTTAAATATGCAGCAGCATCTGTTATTGCAAAATCGATAAACACCGTTTTTCAAAGGACAGTTAGGACGGCTAAAAAAGGTGTGCCGGAGGGATCTATTGTAAAAATTGTTCCTGATGAAAGAACCAATTCCTTAATAACATTGGCATCTGAAAATGACACTCTCAAGATCAAAAAGCTTATTAAACTGTTGGATAGGGAGACCACGCGTGGTGAGGGGGACATCCATGTGTACTATCTCCAAAATGCCAATGCCGAAGATCTGGCAAAGATCTTGATGTCTATTCCTTCTGAACAGACAAAAGAATCAAAAAAGGAAACGCGTCCGGTGCTTTCCAGGGAGGTCCAGATAGTGGCAGATAAGGCCACTAATTCTCTGATAATTACTGCAAAAAGAGACGATTTTGTTGTTCTGGAAGAAGTCATTAAGAAACTCGATATTCCGCGACAGATGGTCTATATCGAAGCACTGATTATGGAAGTGAGTGTGGATAAGGATTTCAAACTTGGTGTGGAATGGCGTGGTGCCGTGCAGACTGGAAGTCAAAAGGATGGAGGAATTGCACCTTTTTTGGGTTCCGGTGGTCTGGGAGAAAAGGGAGATTATACTGCATTCCCATCAATAGATTCCGATACCGGTACAATCGGTTTCCCTACAGGCTTTTCAATGGGTGTTCTTGGTGCCGGGATTCAGATTGGAGACTTTTTTTTCCCGACCTTAGGCGCTGTCCTTCAAGCATATAAATATGACACTGATGTGCATATCCTTTCAACACCCCAGATCCTGACCACTGATAATGAGGAAGCAGAAATCAAAGTGGGAAAAAACATACCCTATATTACAAGAAAGGATACAACATCAGCCAGCGTTGATTACACTACTTATGACTACAAGGATGTGGGCGTTACTCTGAAAATTACTCCACAGATCAATCAGGAACGTTTTGTTAGATTAAACATCTTTCAGGAAGTGACAAGATTGATCGAAAAAGAAGGTGCTACGGAGGGGTACCCAACAACGTATAAACGTACGGCCCAAACTACGGTTATTGTAAAGGATTCAAACACCTTAGTTATCGGAGGACTAATCGGCGATGACACAACCAATATCGGATATCAGGTCCCTTGCCTTGGAAATATCCCTGTGTTTGGGTGGCTTTTTAAGTCCATTTCAAAAAAGAGAGAAAAGACCAATCTTTTTATATTCCTTACACCCCACATCATAGAAAATCCGGCAGAGGCAAAAAAGGTTTATCAAGAGAAGAAGGAGGAGATTGATAAGATTGAAGAGGGTGTTATCAAGATGTACAATAGACAGCCTGATAAGACCCCTAAGCCAGAAGGCAATTAACCTTTTAAGGGCGGAGGAATGAATCACCGATTGATTGGCGAAATATTAACAGAGACCTGTGCCCTTTCTGAAGAAGCTCTTAACGAAGCACTCAAATTCCAGAAAGAGAAAGGTGGCCGAATCGGAGAGATATTGGTCCGGCAGAAGACTATTTCAGAGGGAAATCTCTTAGAGGCCCTCAGCATACAATTTGGCCTGCCTTTTTCACCAACCCTGCCGATAGAAGACCTAAAAACAGACTTCACTGAAAAGACCCCTATCCAGTTTCTTAAGAAATACAAGATCGTACCAGTTATTACATCTAATGGCGCCTATATCGCTACCAATGATCCTCTCCTCTTTCAACCGCTTGATGACCTACGCCTTCTCCTAGGCCTGGGATTTTTAGAAGTTGTGTTAGCACTTGAGCCCATAATCATTTCGGCCATCAATTTTGCTTATGACTTAAACCGCGATTCTGCTGAACAATTTATTCAGGATATGCATGAAGAAGACACCGAGTTAATCATATCCGAGATTGAAGATACAGGAGATCTATTAGAGGACACCAGTGCTGTACCCATAATTAAGCTTGTTAATCTAATTATGTACCAGGCAGTAAAAGAGCGGGCCAGTGATATTCATATTGAACCTGCTCAAAACAGTATCAAAATTCGCTACCGGGTTGATGGGATACTATACGACAAGTTCTCTCCCCCAAAGCGTATTCAATCCACTCTGATCTCTCGAATTAAGGTTATGGCAAAAATGAATATAGCCGAAAAAAGGCTCCCTCAGGATGGTCGTATTGAAATCAGGATTGCGGAGAAAAATATAGATATTCGTGTCTCAACCATTCCAACGGCCTTTGGTGAGAGGGCAGTCTTACGGCTGCTTGACAAAACAAACGTTTTGATGAGCGTTTCTGAACTAGGTATGTCTAAGTATGGATTGAAGGAATTTGACAAACTTATTCGATCTGCACATGGTATTATTTTGGTTACAGGTCCTACGGGGAGCGGAAAGACTACTACCCTTTATGGCGCCCTATCCACCATAAACAAAACTGATATAAATATTATTACTATTGAAGATCCAATTGAGTACCAGATCGAAGGGATTGGGCAAATTCAGGTGAATCCAAAAATCGGCCTTACCTTTGCCAAGGGACTGCGCTCAATTGTACGCCAGGATCCAGACGTGATACTTGTGGGCGAAATACGGGACCTGGAAACCGCAGAAATTGCAATACAATCGGCCTTAACAGGCCATTTGGTATTTTCCACCCTACATACGAACGATTCAGCCAGTGCAGTGACACGCCTTATTGATATGGGAATAGAACCATATCTAATCACATCTTCGGTAATTGCCATATTGGCCCAGAGGCTGGTCCGAATTATTTGTAATAACTGCAAAGAGGAATATATTGCCAGTGGAGAATCATTACAAAATATTAACATAACTGCCAAGATGGCAACTGGTAAAAAAATCTATCGGGGCAAAGGATGTCCTTCATGTATTGAAACAGGATACAGAGGAAGAACCGGCATATTTGAACTTATGATTCTGGATGATACGGTCAGGAATAAAATTTTAAATACCTTTGATGCCAAGGCAATCAGGCACACAGCCATTGAACAAGGAATGAAGACCTTGCTCCAGGATGGGGCACGGAAAGTTTTGAAAGGAATCACAACAATCGAGGAGGTATTTCGAGTAACCTATTAACAAGCTTGAGGACGCAAGTGAAATATTGAAATTTCCTCTTGGATTCTCCAAATGTAAATATTTCACGCTTGTTCAGCCATATTTACTCCTAATACCTTGCGGATAGTTTTTGCGAGGTCTTCCATCATAAGTGGCTTCAAGGTATATTCTCTGATGCCTATTTTTTTGGCGTCTTCTTCAGAAATCTCTTCGCTAAATCCCGTGCAAAGTATAATCGGGATATCGGAACGGATTCTCATGATTTCTTTGGCCAATTTTTCGCCAGTCATATTGGGCATGGTCATGTCAGTTATAACAAGGTCAAACTCGTAAGGCTGTTCCTTGAATATCTTCAGGGCCTCCACACTATCAGTCTTAGTCATAACTTCATATCCCAGGGTACCCAACATCTGTTTCCCTATATCTACTATGGGGTATTCATCGTCAATAAAAAGAATGCGCTCATGTCCATTAGGAAGCGGTTCATTTGCAGCTTTGTCAATTCCTCTCTTTGCCTTTTCTACTTTGGAAAAGTATACGTGGAATGTTGTCCCTTTTCCTGGCTCACTTTCAACCGTAATGGTACCACCAAGGTTTTTCATGATTCCATGAACCACAGCTAATCCTAATCCGGTCCCATCGCCTTTCTTTTTGGTGGTGAAATAAGGATCGAAAATTTTTTCCATGACTTCAGGTGACATACCATGACCAGTATCTCTTATAGTTATTTGAATGTATGGACCAGGATCTAACCCAATTTCGGATTTTTCTGATTCTTTAATACTCAATCCCGAATTTACAATTGAGATATTTCGGAGGCTTACATCAAGAATACCGCTATCATTCTCACGCATGGAATGGGCCGCATTAGTACAGAGATTCATCAACACCTGATGTATTTGAGTTGGGTCGGCTTTAACAATTCCATCTTCATGATCTATATGCTGATGGATTTCAATAGTGGTGGGTAAAGATGCCCTGATTAGTTTAAGTGCCTCTTTGAGAATGAGACTGATCTGTACCGGTATTAGTTCCTGTTCATTCTTGCGACTAAAAGTAAGGATTTGATTTACAAGCCCTTTTGCTCGATTAGCGGCCTTTTGCACTTCCTTGAGATGACTTTTGGATTTACTCTCCTCCGGAACATCTAAAATGGCAAGTTCAGTATATCCAATAATAGCGGAAAGTATATTATTGAAGTCATGGGTGATTCCTCCTGCCAAGGTGCCGATAGCTTCCATCTTCTGGGCCTGTTGAAGTTGGGCTGTTATTTTCTTTTGATCGCTAATGTTTCGTAAAGTGATGACACTCCCCATAGGGATGCTTCCACCATTCCTATAAACAGCCCCACTAATACTAAGTGGGATAATATTTCCGTCTTTAGTGCACCCGCTGGTTTCAATTCCCGAGAAACTCTTTTGGGTAAGCAGGTAATCGATAAACGTTTTGGCTGCGGGGTCGTTTTCTTGCGGCACAAATATATTCATCTTCTTGCCCAAATGCTCTTGTAATGTCCACCCAAAAACTCTTGTAAATGCCGGGTTAAAGTAAATTACCTTACCCTCCATATCATAAAAAACAACGGGATCAGGATTAGCTTCCATGACTTTCCGATACATCTTTTCGCTTTGGCGCAAAGCCTCCTCAGTACGCTTATGTTCAGTGACTTCCTGTTGAAGTTTATCATTTGCTTTGGCCAGTTCCAAAGTGCGTTCCTGAAGATTTCTTAGATGTTCTTCGACTGTTGAATGAAGGTAAGCATTTTCTACGGCAAAGCCAATCTCATCAATCATTATAGACAGGATATGTTCATCGTTGGAATCAAAGGCTTCTTTAGTCTCCTTATGGGAAAGATTTAAAACTGATATTAAATTTTCTCCCATGAAGATCGGCATGGTTATGAATGATGGCGGCCCATACTTTGGATCATTTGCCTTTTTGGTCCTTGGATCGCTCTCAATATCTTGAACAAGCAGGGGCTTTTTTTCAGATAGGACATGTTTTGCAAAGGATTCATTAATGTTTACATATGCCCCTATTTTGGGTCCTGATTTTAGCCCCTTCGTTGCTAAAAAGCGAAGACGCTGTTTTTCAGCCTCGAACATTAAAACAGATCCAATTTTTGCATTGGACACAGACATGGCATTTTCAAGTAAGGCATTCAACAAGTCTTCAATATTTGAAATGCTTCTTGCAACTTCTACAACTTTTTTTATTGTAAACAACTCGAAGACTTTGCGTCTTAACTCGTCGCCTGTTTTTGTGGAATTTTTCATAAGGTTATTAAATGAAACTGCCATCTGATGAAATTCAGCCGTGTTATCTTTTAGACAAATTGAAGAAGATTTATAGGTGTCGGACTTTTTGACAAAGTTCGAGACTTTTGAGAAGCCATCAAAAATACGACTGAGAATGATCAACCCCCCCGATACTGACATTAGAGTTAATATGAGAATGGCACTCTGTGTGAAAGTCAAAGAGATATTATTAGAATAAAGAAGATAATAAAAGATAAGTATAGGAAGGAGAAAGACCAAGGCTTCAATAATTTTAAGCTTGCATTGTAAGCCCTTTCCCTCAATGCTTAATTTTTCAGTGTGAAATCGAGCCATTTTTTCTCTTCAATACAATTTAAACCATTTACTCATATAAAACAAAACACATCTGGTCAATCAGGCAAAAGTACCATTTATTATGGTTTCATAGTACTACGCCCGCTTTTTGCGAGGTTATCAATCAAAGGTATGAACCCCAGAGCAAGCTCTGGACTCAAAAGGAAGCTCGCTTCGCTCGCATTTCTAACCCCGCAGCAGAGCTGCGAGGAATTCTTTGATTAAAATAATGACCAAGGCTTGGGACAAGAATTAATAAAGGTTCGCAATTGGTAGGCCAAAAATATTATTTGTTGATTTTAAAAATACCTAATCAAACGCCTAATTTTTTAGTCCTCATGTTTTTTGTATAAGTGTACGTTCTCTTGTGTATTTTTTGTTTTTGTATGGCGAGTTTTATTACAAAAGAAATGTTTATGGAGGGTGGCCTTATTCCCTACAAACTAAATTCATTAATCTTGGCCAAAAGGGTGTTTCGGTGAATGCCGAGAATCGCTGCTGTCTTTTTTCTGTTCCCATTAGCAATTTCAAGCGCATGTTCAATGTATTCTTTCTCGAATGCATTAACAGCCTCTTTAAGAGTCATCTTAATAAATCGTCTCTTTTCAATACTTGGAATGGAAATATTTTTAAGATGGATTACAGAATTTTTTGTTATTGTAAACAATCTCTCAACCATGTTTTGAAGTTCTCTAACATTTCCCGGCCAATCGTATTCTGTCAAGGCCTTAATAGCATTATCGGAAAACTTCTTTGGGGGTTTTCCAGCTTTTTTCGCATTCACCTCCAAAAAGTAATTCAGCAGTAAAGGAATATCGCTTTTTCTTTCTCTCAAAGATGGAAGCTTTATAGGAAAGACATTTAATCGGTAGAACAGGTCATCTCGAAATTCTTCCTCTGATATCAATATCTTAATGTCCTTGTTGGAAGCAGCAATGAATCTGACATCAACCTTTATGACCTTGGTACTTCCAAGTCTTTCAAATTCTTTTTCTTGAATTACCCGGAGGAGCTTAGCTTGCATATTAATGTCCAGAGTATCAACGTCATCAAGAAATACTGTTCCTTTATTGGCAATTTCGAGCTTCCCTTCGGTTGTACTTATAGCACCTGTGAAAGCGCCTTTAGTATATCCAAAGATTTCGCTCTCCATAAGAGTCGCTGGTATAGCAGCGCAATTGACAACCACAAAAGGTTGGTCGCTTCTCGAGCTAAGATTGTGTATAGCCCTTGCAACCAGTTCCTTACCTGTTCCACTTTCCCCTTCAATTAGGACTGCACCATCGCTTTCCGCAATAGTTGATATTAACCCAAAGATATCTTTCAGCTTCTTGTGTTTACCAACCATCTTTTCAAAAGGGTGGTATCTTTTCACCTCATTTCTGAGATAGGTGACCTCCCTTAAAAGATTACGCTTTTCCAAGGCCCGATTGATTACAGTTAATACATCATCAACTAAAAAAGGCTTTATTACATACTCGTAAGCACCCAACTTGATTGCCTTTACTGCTGTTTGAATCTCCTTCACAGCGGTTATCATGATAATCTCGGAATTGGGATCTATATCCTTGAATTTCTCCAATAGTTCAATGCCATTAATATCCGGTAAGAGTATATCCAGCAAAACCAGATCTATAGTATTTTTTATGAAAATATCAAAAGCTTCTTCTCCAGTACCAGCAAGAAAAACATTATATTCATCTTTAAGTACCATGTTAAAGGATTTACGGACACCAGGTTCATCATCAACCACAAGGATAGTAGCCTTTTTGTTCATGTTCGCCCCCGCTTGTTCTGTTTTAAGCAAACCTTTCCCTTATTCCTTATTTGTTGATAGCATCATTGTGCATTTCTTCTGCCTAAAAATGCAATAGTAAAATGACGTCAATAATCAGACGCTTTGTGCTGCTATTTATATCACAAAGGTAAAGTAGTCAAGAAGAGTTGAAATATGCCGTTTTAAGATTTTATCCAAAATGCACAGAAAGAAGTGCATGAAATGCATTGATTTTTGTGCATATCTGCGGTTCTGTGATAAAAACAGACTTACTCATACGAATATATTCTGATAAAAATACTACTTTTTTCGTACCCCTTTTAGCACATCATGTTTTGCCTAAATATCATTAAATAAAGGCTCCGAGCATATTATTATAAATTTATTATCTACCACTTCATATTAAATCTCAGGCCCATAAATTGCGTTTGGCACGAGTATTGAAAAATTTAGTTATGTTTAGGTAAATTTTGCCATATCATTGTCTATTGTATCGGCGAGACAGGCAGGCTCGGTGCAAAAAGCTTCAATTTCACTATTAGATTAGGAGGTGTTTATTTTGCGGTTTTCGTTAAGCCCTTTTTTGCAGTTAAAGTTTAACATTTTTTTATATCATAAACTTGGTTGGGGGCTTTCTCTCCTCTATATAGCTATTCTTGGAAAATTATTCTTTCTTTTTAACAGAAGAATGAAGTGTAAAATTAAGCAAGCCGTTGAAATTTCATTTGCCGGTATGAAGAATGATTATGAAATAAAATACATTACGAAAAAAGTCTTTCGAGGAGTACTATTCCATTATTACGAAAAGTTCTTTAATGCTTTTTCCTCCGCTGAAGAGCTGGAAGCTTTTTTAAGAACAAAAATGGAAAGTGAGGGGATCACCGCGATAGAAGAAGGGCTTAGTTTAGGTAAAGGGGTGCTATTAGTTACGGGTCATTTTGGAGGTGTTGAGTTAATTCCAGGTTATCTTGCAGTAAATAATTATCCTGTGACTATTATAGCGAGATTTTCATCGAACTATTTACGTGATGTATCTTTAAAAAAAGCAAACAAATTTGCGACAAAAATTATTGACGTTGACAATACCCCTAATATTCTGAAAGCTATTATTTATAATCTAAAAGAAAATCGTATTGTAATAACCCAATGCGATGAGATAAATGAATGGAGACCTTCCCGCCATAACAAAGTGCTTTTTTTGAGCCAACAGATTAGCTTAGATAGAACTATAGATGTTTTATTGAAAAGGATAAATGCTTCTATTGTTTTCGGTGTTATGCATAGAAATGAAAACCAATATTATAAATTTTTTGTACATTCATTGGAAGAAATGGCAAAACGATTTAAAGGCTCAGCAAATATGTCTAACGGAGCAGTTGTGCTGAAATTTATGGAACATTATATATATAAATATCCTGAAGAATGGTATCAATGGAAAAATATTTTTGATATAATAGATGCCACAGTCCCAACTAAACAAATTAATGAAAAAGGATCTCCACCACTGTTAGAACCAGCAATGAGTAACATTTTATAAGATAATATTAGGTTCTAGTTTCAAAGATATCTATTAACTCTTCATTAGGCGTTATCTTAAAAAAAATGGAAAAAGAAGTAAGTTGTATTAATATCAACGCTATCTTAGATTATCTTAAGGCTCACATCAATGAAGACTTTTCTGCTATATTAAGCAATATTGACTCTGAGATTGATGCTCTTGATGACCCAACCACCTTTTTGATTGATCCAAACAATTGGGTTTCCACTACAGTAGTTGTAAATTTGTTCAAAAGGGCAAAAGCGCTTCTTAACGATGACATGGCCCCCTATAAAATAGGCAAATTTTCGGTAGAAAATGCCTCACTCGGCTATATCCAGAATATATTTGTTAAGGCCTTTTGGTCGTCGAAAAAAGCCCTTAGATATGTCCAAGAAATAAATAACAAATTTAATCGGAACAAAAGGGTGGAACTTGTTGAGATAAAAAGAAACAATGCCATCGTTAGACTCCATTGGGATCCAACGATGAGTCCCTCAAGAGACTTGTGCTTATATAACCAGGGCATATATGCCTATCTACATACTATATGGGGTGGTAATCCGCTGAAACTCGAAGAAAAATGTTGTTACTTTAATGACGCACCTTTTTGTGAATACCATCTCAAATGGACTAGCAAGAGCAAAATCCAAGAATTCCTTTCCAGATTTTTCACCTCCAGAGCCATGTTAAAAGACATTATAGAGGAACAGGAAAAAGACAAGGCCATTATTGAAGAAAAATATGAAGAAGTTAATAGGCTGAATGTGGAGCTGAATTATAAAATCAAGCAGCTCCTTGCCATACAGGAGACAGGAAAGGCAATACTTTCTCTACTAAACCTGGATCAATTGTTGACCTCTATCATGAACATCTTGTCTACTATTTGTAAGATCAACCGGGCCCTTATTATGCTTGTAAATGAAGAGGAAAGGTGTCTTGAGTATTTACATGGTGTGGGTTTTGATGGTGACGTCCCAAAGGATATCAAGAATTACAAGGTTTCTCTTGATCGTGTCAGTAACATCCTGGTAAGGGTAACCAACACGGGACGATCAGAATATATTCCGGATGTAAAAAAATCAAAATTGAGAAAGGATAATATCGTTTTATCCCTTGGAAGACCTACATCAGCTTATGTAGTTCCTTTGATAACCAAATCAAAGGTAATTGGTGTCATTGCAACGGACGCTGTTGATAGAGATGGAATTCAAAAGGAAACCAGGGAAACATTAGAAATTTTTGCTCCCCAAATCGCTATAGCCATAGAGAATGCCAGACTTTACAAAAAGCTGCAAGAAAAAATGGTGGATCTCAGAAGATCCCATGCTCTGTTGAGTAGGGCGGAAAAGTTCTCATTTTTGGGAAATCTTGCAGCAAGACTGGCTCATGAGATCAAAAATCCCATGACAGCCATAGGGACCTTCATCCAAATGCTGCCCCAGAAATTCGACGATGACGAGTTCAGAAAAGAGTTCTATGAAATTGCAATGGAAGAGACAAACAGGGTGAATAACTTGATCACAGAACTCTTGGACCTGGTCAAGACCAAAGAGCCACAATTTGAGTTAGGGGATCTCCGTGACCTTATCGACAAAATGGTTCTTCTTGTCTCGCCGCAGACTAAAACAAAGAAGATTAAGGTTGTCCATAAATTTGATCCCAAAATCGGACAAGTTTGGATGGATTCTGAGAAGATGAAGCAGGTTATTCTTAATATTCTTTCTAATGCTGTTGAGTTTACCCCTGATGGGGGAGAGATCAATATTGTAACCAAAAATTACGCTGGAAAAGAGAGACCAAAAAGCATTCGTATTGACATCAAAGACAGTGGGATCGGGATTCCAAAATCTACTATTGATAAGATATTTGATCCCTATTTTACTACCAAATATAAAAGTAATATGCATAACGGTACCGGCCTTGGCCTGTCTATTGCTCATCAGAACATGCAGGATCACGGAGGCACAATCGAAGCAAAAAGCAAGCCTAAGGAAGGGACAACATTCACATTAACTTTTCCGGCTAAACATTACCCAAAATCATCACACGAAAAAATTAATAATCATGCAAATTGACCAGATCAAAATCTATAAACTATTTCTTCCTTTTGTAATGGAGTTTTCTCACTCCCTGAGAAAAAGATGTTCAGCTAATAACATTATTGTTGAAGTCGTTGCTGATCAAGGTGAGATAAAAGGATATGGAGAAGGTGCTCCCAGATCGTATGTCACAAGGGAATCACAAGAAAGTGCGACTAAAAGTTTAACCCGTTTCATACAGAAAGATACATTTCCCTGGGAGTTGGATGATATTTCTCAAGTATGGGATTTCATGGATGGCCTTCCCGATGGAAAGGAACATAACTCGGCAAAATGTGCCATTGAGATGGCTCTTTTGGATGCCTTAGGCAAGAAAGAAGACAGGCATATTATTCAATATTTTTATACCGATTTTTTTACACCTAAAGTGTACTATGGAATTGTCATCCCTCTCACTCATAAGAGAAGGGTCATGGAAGTATGTGAATTGATCAAGAAGATGAGGATAAACAATTTGCGGCTTAAAATGGGTAAAGACTTTCAGCAAAATAGAGAAGCGGTTGAAACGATCAAGCTAATTTTTGGAGATGATTATGATCTAAGAATAGATGTTAATGGTACCTGGAACCTAGAACTCGCTTTAGACCACATGCAACTTATTAAGGAATATAATGTCAGGGTTATTGAACAGCCTATGGCGCCTGATGATCCGGAGATTGCCGATTTTGCCGGCATAATTAAGAGCAATGGCATAATCCTTATGGCTGATGAATCGGCATGCTCTCTGAGAGATGTAAAAAAGATTATTAAAGATGGTTATTATGGAATGATAAATGTAAGGTTATCAAAGTGCGGCGGATTTCGAAATTCTCTCAAGATAATTGATCAATTGCGTAACAATGGGATTAAATTTCAAATCGGCTGTCAATTGGGAGAGTCGGGGCTTCTTTCTGCTGCAGGCAGGGTACTAAGCCTCCTCAGCCGTGATGCAGTATACTATGATGGTTCTTATGATGAGTTCTTGTTAAAGGAAAATATCACCGTTGAAAATATGACTTTTGGAATCGGTGGTGAGGCAGACCCACTTAATGGTCCTGGTTTAGGAGTAAATGTTAACAGTCAAAGCTTAGAGCGCTTATGTAATAGCTCCCAAAGCGTAATAATAGATAAAAAGAGAAAAAGTTAGATGGAGAATAACATCCGTCTGGCAGTTGCAGCTTAGACGGACACCACTCTCAGAAATTATAACTGTCAAGGGCATTCAATCATACCTATATTGAATGCCCTTTTTTCTGCTTATACTATTGCGAGCTAAGCAACTTTGACATTTACTGCAGCAGGGCCTTTTTTACCTTGCTCTATGTCAAAGCTAACCGGGTCGCCTTCATTTAGAGACTTGAAACCCATTGCATTAATTCCTGAATGATGAACGAATACATCAGCACCATCTTCTTGCTCAATGAAGCCATAGCCTTTGTGGTCATTAAACCACTTCACAATTCCATTAGCCATAGTGACATCCTCCTTTCAAATAAATTCTCATGTTTCTAAACTTCAGGTTGCCACTCTTGACAAATGGATGTTTCCCTCAGAACGAAACAGGCTCGCCATTAAAGGCGAACCTTTATGATTACCATTAATTATAAACTATTTTTAACTAAAGTCAAGTCCCAAAAATCCGACATTGTTTTTAGATGGAAAAACAGATTTTATTTTTTCGATAAAAAACCATTATGGATCAAAAACAGCATCTCCATTTTTAAATGATTTTTTTATCATTCAATACTTCACACGGGATTCAAAAAGCCCTTGATATGTTTCTTTTATTACGCTAATTCTTCATTTAAGGGCTCGATATCTAATCCCATGACCTAATTATGTTATGAAAATAGCTGTCTGTCAAATAAATCCTATTATCAGTGATTTTGAATACAATATCTTACTTATCAAAGAAGCAACAAATAAAGCAAAGAAGTCAGGATGCATACTTGCAGTCTTCCCGGAAATGTGCCTCACAGGCTATCCAGTTAGGGGTCTCCTGGAAAATCCCTCTTTTATCAAAGAAAACATAAAACAAATCAAAAGTCTTTCTTCGGATATTATTGGTATTTCAATACTTTGTGGGTATGTGGATAGAAGCACCCAAAAGACCAATAAACCCTTGATAAACAGTGTAGCCCTCATAAAGGATGGCCAGTTGATTGCAAAAGGAGGCAAAAGATTATTGTCCAGTTATGACGTTTACGACGAAACTCGATATTTTGAGCCACATAAGGGGTGTATGATTTTTGAGTTGGATGGAAAAAGATGTGGGGTAACCATTTGCGATGATGTATGGAGGATATCTAACAATACAGGTTCCGGCATTGAAATACTTATCAACATATCCGCGTCTCCATATAGTCTGGACAAAGCTGGCTCGAAGCTAAATATATTGAAGAAATTGTCACGGAAATACCATATTCCTACCATCTATTGTAATCAGGTAGGCGGAAATGATGACCTGCTTTTTGATGGCTCCAGCATGGTAGTGGATGCAAATGGCAGGTTGATTTGTCTCGGCAGGCAGTTTGAATCCGACCTCTTTTTTTGGGATACAGAGAAGGAATATAAAGAAATAAGGGATCCCTGGCCTCCAAAGGAAGAATCAGTATTAAATGGGCTTATTATGGGTACACGGGACTATTCATCAAAGTGTGGGTTCAATAGAGTCCTTGTGGGCCTTAGTGGAGGACTTGACTCCTCCTTGGTTGCATTTATAGCACGCGAGGCCATAGGTGCGAAAAACGTTATCGGTGTGAGCATGCCCTCACCTTACACCTCTGAAATAAGCAAGGAAGATGCCAGGGCGCTGGCAAAGAACCTTGATATACGTTTTGAGGAAATACCGATCCATGACCTGATTCAAGGTTATAAAAAGGCATTGGACCCACTTTTTAAGCGTCTCAAAGAAGATGAAACAGAAGAAAATATTCAGGCCCGTATTCGAGAAAATATTTTGATGGCAATGTCAAATAAGTTTAATGCACTTCTCCTTGCTACAGGTAATAAGTCGGAATTGTATACGGGATACTGCACACTATACGGTGATCTGGGCGGTGGACTGGCTGTCATTTCTGATATTCCTAAAACCATGTGCTATCGGTTGGCCGATTTTATCAACAAAAAAAGCGAAATCATACCCAAGCGTATTATATCAAGGCCACCATCTGCTGAACTAAAACCTAACCAGATAGATCAGGATATACTTCCTCCATATGATGTGCTGGACGATATTTTGGAAGCCACTTTGGAGAAAAACCTTGGGTTTGACGATATTGTTACCCTTGGCCATGATCCCGCTATTGTAAGCAATGTACTTCGCCGTTTGGCATTTAATGAATACAAGCGTCGCCAGGCTCCTCTAGGCCTAAGAATAACCACAAAAACTTTTGAAGGGGAAAAGAACTATCCGATTGCAAGGGGAAAGCAAATATATTAGTCTAAACCTCAAAATCGACCTTGATTTTGAATGTCTTAACAGCAGGCAAGTTCAGGATTTCTGTCACCCCTGTCTCCTCAGAAATTTGTATTAGAGTATTATCTATATAGGCCATATCCTGAGCAATAAAAGTAAACCACATATTATAAGTATGATTTCTCAGATAGTTATGTGTGACGCCCGGATGGTGGTTTACTATTTCAACGAAATGCTCGATTTTTTCATCCGGCACCTTAGCAGCACAAAGTGTGCTTACAAAATTTAGCCGGCTGGATTGAAAATTAGCGCCAATTCTCCTAATGATCCCTTTATCCTTTAACCTTTTTATCCTTTCAATTACATCAAGTTCTGATAGATTTAATCTTCTTCCCAATTCATAGAAAGGATTGGATGTAATGGGAAAATCAGACTGGATCTCATTCAATATTTTTTTGTCCATATCGTCCATCCCTAATTCCTAAATTCCCAGTTTGTCAATTCCGGTTTGTACGGGTTATACTATCAGCTAATTTAGGTTGATAGGCGCACAAAGGTTCCTCAGCTAAAAAATCACCAGTAGCTTCAAAGGCCCTGGCCCTGCAACCACCGCAAAACTTGATATACTCACATTGCCCACACTTCCCTTTGTAATTTGAAAAATCTCTGAGCTGATCAAAGATCTTGGAATTTTGCCAGATTGAGTCAAAGCTGTAATTCTTTAGATCCCCACAGTTCAGTTCAAGGTAACCACATGGCTGCACAACCCCGTGGTTCGATATAAAACAGAAGGATATTCCACCCAAACAACCACGTGTTATAGCATCAAGGCCATAGGTCTCATAATCAACCTTTTTACCTTTGGCATGGGCCTCTTGACGTAGAATTCTGTAATAATGAGGAGCACATGTGGCCTTCAAGTGAATAGGTGTCTTGTCCATCATTTGGTAGAACCAATGCAAAAGTTTTTCGTATTCAATCGCATCAATTTCTTGATTCACTATTTCTTTGGCGCGGCCTGTCGGAACCAGCAAAAAAATATGGTGGGCGGCAGCACCTAACCTAACAGCCATGTCTAAAATATTTTTAATGTTGTGAACATTATGTCTGGTAACAGTTGTATTAATCTGAAACTCGACATCTCCTTTTTTAAGTAAATTGATCCCTTCTATAGCTTTTTTATAGGCCCCGGGCACACTTCTAAACTCATCATGTTGATTTTCATCCACACCATCAAGGGAGATACTCACCCTTTTTATTCCTGAGTCTTTAATTTCTTTGATTATATGGGGAGTCAGAAGGGTTCCGTTTGTAGCCAAAACCATACGAAGACCTATTTTGGTGCCCCACTCCGCCAGATCAAAGATGTCTCCTCTCAAAAGGGGCTCGCCGCCGGTCAAGATAATAATTGGCTTTGCTACAAGGCTGATCTGCTCCAGGATCTCAAAGCATTTTGTTGAATCCAGTTCTCTGTCATAAGGACCCCTTTCAGAGCTGGACCTACAGTGTATGCATTTCAAATTGCATTTTCTTGTTACCTCCCATGCCACAAGCCGAAGCTGGCTCATAACAGGGCGACCAGCCGTATAACCAACAATTTCAGACACTTTAGCTCACTTGAGTCACTCGTTTAGAACAAGGGCAGCCTCTTTGGCAAAATATGTCAAGATAAGATCTGCTCCTGCCCTTTTTATAGACAAAAGCATTTCCATCATGGCCCTTTTCCCATCTATCCAACCCTGCAATTCCGCTGCTTTTATCATGGAATATTCGCCGCTTACATTATAAGCGGCCAAAGGAACCAAACTTAGTTCATGGATACGTCTAATAATATCTAAATAAGACATGGCCGGCTTTACCATGATTATGTCTGCTCCTTCTTCAATATCCAGTTCAGCCTCTTTTAGGGCCTCAATGGCATTAGCAGGATCCATCTGGTAGCTGGTGCGATCCCCAAACTGAGGTGCTGAATCCGCAGCGTCTCGGAATGGACCATAAAATGCAGAGGCATACTTCACCGCGTATGAAAGAATGCCAATGTCCTGGTAATTTCCCTCATCCAGGGCCTTTCTGATAGCTGCAACACGGCCGTCCATCATGTCAGATGGCGCAACAAAATCCGCACCAGCCTTGGCATGGGATACTGCCTGCCGGGCAAGCAATTCCAGAGTGGTATCATTATCTACTTTGCCATTTTCGATCACCCCACAATGACCGTGGTCGGTATATTCACAGAGACAGACATCGGTTATTATTACCATATCTGGAAGTCGTTCTTTGATGGTAGATATTGCCCTTTGTACAACACCATCACTTGCCCAAGACCTGCTTCCAATCGGATCCTTTTTATCTGGTATGCCGAATAAAATAATAGAAGGAATCCCAAGAGCCCATACTTCCTCCGCCTCTTTGACTATAGTATCTGCTGAAAATTGATACTGATCTGGCATTGAGGGAATGGGGTCTTTCTTGTCCTGACCATGTTTAACAAAAAGGGGCGCGATGAAGTCTTTTACAGAAAGCGTTGTCTCCCTTACCATCTCCCTGACTGTGTATGTCTTTCTTAGCCTGCGTGGTCGTATGATCATTGTCTACCTGTTTCCTCCTTATATCTTGAACTCACATAATCTCCTCATCTGTTAGATAACAGGCCGGATCGGCAGCCCAAATGTCACCTGTAATGGCTTCAGCCCTTACTCTGAAATTCCCGGAACAGATATCCAACCAACGACACTTGGCGCAACGGCCTTTTATATATTTCTTTTTCTCTTTTAATTTCGCCATTAAGGGATCAGAAAGATCAGACCAAATCTCACTAAATGGTCTTTCAAGAATATTTCCAAAGCTGTAATGCCTCCAAAACTGGTCGGCATGGACAGAACCGTCCCAACTGACGCAGCCGATTCCCCGGCCTGAGTTGTTTCCTTCGTTCATTCTGAGAAGCCGCAGAACTTCTTCTGCCTTCGAATTTTTTTCCCTAACCATTCTAAGATATAGATAAGGACCGTCTGCGTGGTTATCAACTGTCAAGACCTCTATGGGGATACCTCTATCATCTAAATCTTTTGTCATGTCAATAATTTGATCTACTACTTTTCTGGTTTCCTCATGATCCAGGTCTTGTTCTACCAGATCTGATCCCCGTCCTGCATAAACCAGGTGATAAAAGCAAACTCTGGGTATGTGTTGTTCTTTCAGCAGGCCAAAGATAGGCCGGACTTCATGCACATTCATTCGGTTAATAGTAAACCTGAGTCCTACCTTTAATCCGACATCTTGACAGTTTCTTATGCCTGCCAGCGCATCTCGAAAGGCTCCTTTTTTTCCACGGAATTGGTCATTGACAGACTCCATACCGTCTAAGCTAACCCCAACATAAGAAAGACCAATTTCCTTCAACTCTTTGGCCTTTTCTTTGGTAATCAGAGTTCCATTTGTAGAAATGACAGCCCTTATGCCTTTTTCAACTGAATAACTGGCAAGCTCAACCAAGTCAGGCCGTATTAATGGCTCTCCTCCGGAAAATAAAATTACAGGCACATTGAAATCTGCCAGGTCATCAATGAGAGCAAGTCCTTGTTCATAAGTCAGTTCTTTTTCTTGTTTTCGGTCAACTGCCTGTGCATAGCAGTGAACGCAATTCAGGTTGCAAGACCGTGTGACATTCCAAACAACGACAGGCTTTTTATCAGCGGAAAACTGAAGGAGATAAGAAGGCATGTCTTTGGAAAGTCTCCCATAACGGAGTGCGTCCGATGGTTCTATGGTCCCGCAATAAAGCTTAGATATACCAATCATTTCCTTGCCTTACTCTTAATTCAAGACTATTTTATTATTGGATAAGATCTTTGAAAAACATTATATATTAAAATATCAAATATTTATACCCCTAATGGTAACATAGGAAAAATAATTATATATCTACCAAAAAAAAGAAACCTCCTGTTAAGAAGTAAAGTAAGTATTTAAAACTTTACAAAGGAGGTTTCAAATGAATTAGGCAGATAATATCAGGTCAAAGCAATTCCGTTAACGTGGCGGAGATAAATCTTAACAAGTTCTTTTTTTATTGACATGGAAAATATAGGATATCCCGAAATCTTCAACTTGCTTTTTCAAAGCTTTGGTAAAAACGCCATCTTTCCCTTTAACAATGAAGATCACTGTGTTATGATTGCTGATAATCCAAGAAAGATCTTACCCAGGTGTGATAAAATCGTTTAAGCGAACAACTTCTTGTAAAGGAACGACAGGCCTTAAGTTATTAAGGGGGTTTCTATGTCTACCTTAAGACTTAATTATGAGGTTCGTACCCTCGATAACCAACTTTTGCTTCCCTCAGGAGCAACTGTTTCAAAAGATACTTTAGATGCTCTTATCTCCTCAAGCAAACTTCCTCCTCAAAAACTCCATTCCGTATTAGGGTATGGTTCGGTCAAGAAGGATCTTATTCATCTTCTTAAACATGCCCCATACAATACAATATTTGGAAGCCAGAAACAGATTTCCGATCTGTTCAATTTTATGGAGACTGTTTACTACAGTCTGCAAATCTTGCAAACGCTGGACTATTTTAAAAAGCACGATATCTATACCTACCGTCACATTATAGTCGTATTCGCTCTCACGACGCTCTTAGCAAAAGATCTTATATCTTCTTATCATGAGTTGATCAGTGAAACCGCATCCGGGCCTATTCATGACATAGGGAAGGTGTGTGTCCCCCTGAACATACTGAAAAAGTCTGAGGTCCTGACTTATAAGGAACGAGATATATTGAGACATCATACACTGGCCGGTTTTATCCTCCTCTGCTATTACCTAAGGGACCCTAAAAGCTTCGCAGGCGAGGTAGCACGAGATCACCACGAGAGGAAAGATGGCTCTGGATACCCCCGCGGCATAAAGCTGAAGGATCCTATGATCGAGATTGTGGCTGTAGCCGATATATATGATGCCCTTATTTCTCCAAGACCTTATAGGCCTATTTCATACGACAACAGGACAGCTTTAGAGGTGATCACTGAAATGGCGGAATGCCATGAGATTGGGTGGAAGGTCCTTAAGGCATTGATCGCAAATATGCGCAAAGACAAGCCGAACTACAATGATGTCAGGGTCTCCAAGGACAAACGGGGGGCTCCTCCTCCAGGCAGTGTATACGGTATCACTGCGCCAGAAAAGGATTATGTTTCGAATGTTTAAACAAAAAAAAGGAGGAACCATGAATTTTAAGGAATTAGCAGAAAATTTGGGCATGACGGAAGAGGACTATCTGGAGATTGTTGAACTTTTTGTTGAGACTGGGATATCAGATCTTGACAAATTAAACTCTGCCGTGAAGAAGGGAGATAAAGAAGGGGCAGCCAATGCCGCCCATTCTCTAAAGGGTGCCGCGGGAAACCTGGGCTTTACCGATTTATACGAGGCAGCTAAAATGGTTGAGCAAAAGGCTCGCAGTGATAGCCTAAATGAGATAGCCGAAGATGCAAAATTACTAAAGGAAAAGTTGGACGTTATTGCCAAAGCTTCTATTAAAGATGGCTAACTCCTCCATTACTATCCAGGACATCCTTGGGCCGGATGGTTTGCTTGCTCAATCTCTTCACGGTTTTGAGTTCCGCTCCTCACAGATGCAAATGGCCCTATTAATCCAGGATTCCATTCAGAAAAAGATACCTGCAATAATTGAAGCAGGTACAGGAACCGGAAAGACATTTGGCTATCTTGCTCCTATCATTTTGAGTGGTAAAAAGGCCGTGATCTCCACGGGAACCAAAAATCTTCAGGAACAGATTTACTTCAAAGACATACCATTTCTACAAAAAACGACTCACTTAAATATTGATGCCATGATCATGAAGGGGAGAAGAAATTATCTTTGCCTGCATAGATACCACCAGGTTTTTACCCAATCATCTCTTTTAAACAAAGCCCTGGAAGAGGAACGACATAGTCTGGAAGAATGGCTTAAGAGGACAAAATTTGCTGATCGTGCAGAGCTTCCCTGGTTAACAGATTACGATTCTCTATGGGATTCCATATCCGCTTCCTCGGACCAATGTTTAGGTGGTGACTGTTTATTTCTTGAAAATTGTTTTTTGAGCAAACTTCGCAGCGAAGCGGCCAAATCCAAAATCATCATCGTGAATCATCATCTTTTTTTTGCTGATCTAAAGGTAAAAAAAGATGGATTCGGTGAAATTATTCCCAGGTTTCAGGTCGCTGTTTTCGACGAAGCCCATAACATTGAGGAGACTGCAACCTCCTATTTCGGAGAAAGCCTGAGCACCAACCAGCTTATGGAGTTAGCCAGTAATTTAGAAAAAGAGATAAAGGATCTCAGGGATATTGATAAGGGCAGGATAAAAAAACAAATAAATATAATAAAAAAAGGTTCGGAGCGCTTATTGACATTGTTTAAAGACCAGCCGGACAAAGGAAGACTTGACGATAAGATACTCTCAATTATTAGTGAAGGCCCGGCAAAAGAGATCGGGTTAGTGCTTAAGTATATTCAAGAAAAGACAGGCATTAAAAAAACTGAGAAAGCTAATCTCCAGGCCCTGGTGATCAGGGCCAGGGAGTTGGATCAGATGTTAGAACAAATCCTGAGGCATAAAAACAGCAATTGGTTGAATTGGTATGAAAAACGAAAAAATGGCCTAATATTTCACATGTCGCCTCTTGATATATCTGAACGCATGAATGAACTTCTGTACAAAAAGGTTCGAACTGTTATCTTTACTTCTGCGACTCTCTCAATAAACATGACATTTGACTATGCTCGCTCGCGCCTAGGTTTAGGAAAGCATACTCTTGAAGGTATCTATCCTTCCCACTTTGATTTTAAACGCCAAACCCTTATGTACATCCCCAGAGATCTGCCCAATCCGAACAACCAAAACTTCGGCCGGGAAATCGCAAAAAGAATTTATAGTATTTTGAAAAAAACAGGGGGCAGGGCGTTGGTACTATTTACAAGTTATCATAACCTGAACCTTGTTAGTCGGATCTTGAAAGATAAGATTCCATATGCCATTTTTAGACAGGGCGATGCTCCCCGATCAGTCCTACTGGACGCATTTCGGCAAGATATCCGTTCAGTCTTGTTAGCTACTGGCTCTTTTTGGCAAGGCGTGGATGTGCCAGGTGAAGCGCTAAGCTGTCTGATCATAGACAAACTGCCTTTTGATTCCCCCCAAGAGCCCTTGGTCGCAGCTAGGATCGAGGCTATACGTGACCAGGGCGGTAACCCCTTCATGGAATATCAGTTGCCTTCCGCTATTATATCTTTAAAGCAGGGTTTAGGAAGACTCATAAGAAAAACTTCTGATAGGGGCATATTGTCTGTACTGGATATCAGGATCATGACAAGCCGGTATGGCCAGCTCTTTTTGGAAAGCCTGCCAAGAGTCCCAATAAGCCATAACTTATCAGATATAAGCCGCTTTTTTATTGGAGAAAAAAATGCCACCCAAACCATGGAAACTAATATCCAGCAAACGGGACAAATCATATCGCATTTTCAGCCTTCGAACAGATAGGGCCATATCTCCACGTACTGGCCATGAACACAATTTTTTCATCATTGAATCCCCTTCATGGATCAACGTCATTCCCCTCACTTCTCAAAACGAGGTAGTCCTGATCCGGCAATACCGTCACGGCATTCGTGAAGTCGTGTTAGAAATTCCAGGAGGGCTCATAGAAAGTTATGATACGCCCGAAGAAGCGGCCGGAAGAGAGTTGCGCGAAGAAACAGGATACAGAGCGTCTGAGATGATTTTTCTGGGAAGTGTCAATCCAAATCCTGCCATACAGGATAATCAGTGTTTTACATTCCTTGCAAAAGATGTCTTCCTTGCGGGGGAGCAGCAGCAGCAGGATGAAAAAGAAGATATCGAAGTGCTGCTTCGACCCCTCACTGAAATTCCCCGCCTAATTCGGGAGGGAAAAATTAGCCATTCCTTAGTATTGGCAGCATTTTATAGGTTTTTTATGGAATATCAGCCTTACTATTTCAAGTAACCTTTCAATTATCTTCAGTCAATCTATCTAGGGGCTGATATGGAAGCAAGCCTCTTGAGGTCACTATCGTAACCAAGTGCAATCAGTGTATCCCCTGTTTCAATTCGGGTCTGTGAGGAAGGGTTAAATGTCATTTCTCCGCCTTTCTTCTTAATGGCAACGATGATAACATCTGTCTCTTTCCTGATTCCTGAATTTTCCAAGGTGACTCCTTTTAGCCGCGATCCCTCTACTACTAATAACTCTTCTATCTCTAACCCGATATCTCTATCGTGAACCATTAGTTCAATGAATTCCGTCACCGTGGGCTTTATAATGGTATGGGCCATCTTTTGCCCTCCAATCAAATAAGGCTCCACCACGCGGTTAGCTCCGGCTCTTAAAAGCTTCTTATTCGTTTGTTCCTCATCGGCCCTGGCAAGAATAAATAGATCAGGGTTTAATCCCCTCGCTGTCATCGTAATGAATAGATTGTTGGCATCAAATTTGACTACTGCAATTAATCCCTTGGCCTTCTCAATGCCGGCCTCTAACAGAACGTCCTCGTTGGTAGCGTCATCGATAATATAGGGTATCGCATGATGTTCAAGTGCCTCCTTTAAGTCGGGGTTGTTATCTAATACCAACATGGGAATCTGATTATGCTTCAATTCCTGTGTAATTATTCTTCCTATCCGACCGTACCCACATAAAATATAGTGATTATTCATCGATTTTATTTTCAATCCCAATTTCCTCCTCCCAAAAAAGGATCTTAACTGAAAATCGAGCATTGCCTGGGCAAACACACCTAAAGTATAGCCCACCGTCCCAATGCCCATAAAAATAAGAATAATGGTAAACCCTCTCCCAAGTCCTGAAACCTCCCCTACTTCTTGATAGCCGACAGTACTGATGGTAATTACAGTCATATATAAGGCTTCAAAAAAACGCCAGTGTTCTATGATCATATATCCTGCAGTGCCAACAACCAGGACTCCTACTAATAGGAACAGGCATCGTATAATACTCTTAGCCCCGTAGGAAGAGATTGTTCTATCCATATCTTTTCTAACGGTCATAAAAACTTCAAAAAGAAGAAAGACGCATAATGCACCTTTTTGTCTTTCAGCTCCAAATAAGCTTACGTTTAGATGCTATTAAGGATAAGGAGAGAAATTGTTAAGTTATAGCTATTGCTCAACGAGACCGGGAGATGAACTTGTCGCTTCCACAGTGAATTCACTCAAGTTTTTTGGCAGATCTTCAAACACGGCCATCAATGGGATAGTTGTGCCAGGCGGTACGTTAAAATTTTTTCTGCCCATGCCATATCTGTTTTTCATGGCCTTGCCTATTTCCTCCATAGACATTACCTTGATCTCTTCATCCTTAAAACTGTTTCCAGCATAGGCCAACTTTCTCCTAACCACCTGTCCCTTATCATCAATGATTTGCACCTTTATTAATATGAAACTCCTGCTCTTTGGATATTCATTTTTCACCATACCCCTAACCACAAAGAGCTGACCTGCCTTTTCAGAATCGACAAAAGAGCCGTTAACTGCATAGAATGAAAGTCGGCGGACACCCATATCAATAATTTCCTGTTTCTTTTCTGGTTTTAGGAAAGACAAGGAATTGGGAATTAGCCCAGGTGCCCAAAAATAAATAGCAGCGGTCGTTCCTGTAAGCAGTAAGATAATTACCAAAAAAATGGGCAAGAAATGCGATCTCGCTCTCTTTTCTTGAGCGGAAACAGTTGTAGTGATTTCAGTTTCGTCTATATGCCCCTCAACATATTCCTCTCCTTCATCTGTTGGAAGAGATTTCTCCTTCATATCGTTAAGACCAAAGGCCTCTTCAGTTGCAGCCGTTTCTTCAACTACAAAACCATCGAGATCTTCAGGAGATAAGGTCTCAAGTCTTTCCAGGTCTTCCAGAGTCTCTTCAAAGACAGCGTCAAAATCGGTTTCTTGTTCTTTCCCCTCAGCTTCTGCTTCTTCCTCAGTCAGCATCTCCTCTAATTCTTCCTGACTCACGCTAATAGTATCCACATCTTCGGCTAAAGCCTGCTCCTCGGGATATGCCATAAACACATGTCTGCAAAGGGAGCACCTAACTTTAGAACCCTCTTTATTGAGCAGGGATTCGTCAAGATTGAATTTGGTTCGGCACTTTTCACATTTGATGATCATAGCATCCTCCTGTTTTAAATAACTGTCCGTTATCACCTCAGGACAAAGATATCAGGCAGATGCCTGTATTTCTCATCGTGGTCCAACCCATATCCCACAATAAATCCTTCCTCTACCTTAAAACCACAATAATCGATATGTATCGCTACATCTCTTCGCTCAAGTTTATCTATTAAGACACATGTCTTGAGGGATTCAACGCCTTTATTTTCAAGATCTTTGACAATATGCGCAAGAGTCAAACCAGTGTCCACTATATCTTCAACCACAACAACTGGTTTCCTTTGGATAGGGATCTCCACATCCTTTGTCAATCGAATTTTACCGCTTGAGGTCATCTCTGCGCCATAGCTGGCGGCCCTAATAAAGTCCATTTTGGTTGGGATACTTATCTCTCTAACCAAATCGGCAAAGAAAAAGACAACACCATTTAATATCCCAATTAAGACAGGTTCTTTTCCTTCATAATCAGAGGATATTTGTTTGGCGATTTCTTTCACCCGTTTTTGAATGGTTTCTCTTGGTATTAAAATCTCTTTTTCCAAAATCCTCTCTCAAACCTTTTGCTTGCCCTGAGAGTCTAATAGTAAACATGGATAATAAATTTGAAAAATATTGAAATTTTTATTGTTTGTCAACCGGATGACAAAAACAGATTAATGAATTAATAACGTTTAAGAGTTTATCAATACTGTTTATACACAGCCAGTTTATTCGTCTTTATTTCTTAAAAAAGAATCCCACGGTCTTGGATCTAAAATCCATGTCTGACAAGAAAAGCATTGAGCTCTCTTTTAAGAAGCCGCCAAGGAAGGAACTCTGGAATTTGTTACTTTAACTTTTTACCCAACTCCTTTAGCGATTTTTCTATTACATCATGGGACCCTAAGATCGATTCAAGACCCTTGAGGAGTGGTCTTGGAGCAGATTCCGATACTGAAGACAAAAACCTCATGCCGGCAAGTACATCATCCCAACGAATATCCCTGAATTGCGCCTTTGAAAACCCCAATTTAATAGTTGAAACCTGAGGCCTTCCCCCAAGCGAGTAGTCCTTAAACACAACCTTCCCTATACTTATGGTCGCATAGTCGATTTTAAGCGGTATACTCTCCTTTTTGTCCAGACCATTAAGGCCTCGGCTTCCTTTTCCGCCTTCTTGAGCAATACCATTTTTCGACATTTTCTTGACCGCATCAGTATTCATTTTACCTTTAGGGTTTTTTATAACAACAATTTCTGAGATGTTGAGCTTTAGATCCGTAAGATGGACCTTTTTAAAAAGCAAAGGTATTAATTCATAATTCATGTAAATGTCCGACGCCTTCATCGTTTGTTCATTTTCAAAACCCTTTGGGCTCATTACGACAGCATTGGAGAGCTTAATGTCCGTTTTCATAATGCCCAGATGAACGGAATCCATCTCAAGTTCAATGCCTACAAAGCTTTTCGCTACCTCTCTTACAGCCCACTTCATGACGGAATTGTGCCCTATGGCAAAAAACACCACGACCAGAATAATGACTATAAATACAATGTTTTTCGTTTGGCCATGCAAGGTGAACCCTCATTATCGGATGAAAAAGATTTACATAAATTTTGCCAACTGACTTTTCTTAACCATACCCTCTCTCAGGAGTAGAGGAGGATGCTGTGTGACATCAAGGACCGTAGAGACTTCTTTACCTGCGGTTTCCCCCCCATCAAGAACCAAATCCACGCCTTCTCTAAAGGAGTGCAAGACCTCATCTACACTCTTGCAAGCTGGTTTGCCGGAAATGTTTGCGCTTGTACCGCTAATTGGTAATCCTATAGACTGGGTTAATGCCGTCGCTACAGGGTGACTGGAAAGCCGGATACCGATCTTGCCTGTATTAGCTGTAAGCAGGGGTGAGACCTTTGGACCAGCCGAAAACACTAAGGTAAGACCACCTGGCCAAAACTCCTTGATAAGCTGTCTGGCAAGTGGTGGAATATAATCCACATATTGACCCAGTGCCTCTATGTATGGGATCAAGATCAAGACAGGACGGCTGGCTTGTCTCCTTTTTACGAAAAAAAGATGTTTGATGGCTTTTTCATTGGTGGCATCAACTGCTAGGCCATAAAAGGACTCTGTGGGATAGGCAACCATGCCACCGGAAAACAGGACATCTGCCGCCCTTTTAATGATCACCTGTAAATCCTGGTAGAGGTCCACACTGATTACAAGTTCCTTTCTCTTTTCCCTTATTCCAGGCATGGTTAATTATTGAGTGAAAGTAAATAATTAGAGTGAAGTTTTGTATCCTGCCTAAATGTCCGATTTTTTAGAGCCTTTTTTGCCAGGTCTTTGCGATAAACGTTTAATTTTTCCGCAAAATCAGGGTATTTCAAGGCCAGGATTTGGGCAGCCAGAATAGCAGCATTTACTGCCCCTGGAGTTCCCACAGCCATGGTAGCCACAGGGATACCTGGCGGCATTTGGACAATAGATAAAAGAGAGTCCATCCCTCCAAAAGGCGACGAATTGATGGGTACACCAATAACCGGCCGGCTGGTATGGGCCGCCATGAATCCCGCCAGGTGGGCAGCAAGGCCAGCCCCTGTAATAATCAGCTCAATACCTCGATCAGCCGCCGATACGGCATATTTTCTTGTAAGGTCTGGCGTACGGTGTGCTGAAAGCACCCTGACCTCATGAGGAATCTCAAATTCTTTGAGTACATCAATACATTTCTGCATCACATCCGCATCAGAATCACTCCCTATGATCACACCCACCAATGGTTTATCCTTTGACATGGCTTTCTCCCTTGATCAACTTTAACTATTCACCATCCCACCCTTAAGCCTTATCCCTTTAACCTTCTTTACTTAATCATCCCAATAAGAGGATATATTATCATACCTGCCAACCATGCAATATCCTCTGCAGAGAAAGTATCTTTTATAGTCCTGTCAAAGAGGATGTTTCCCTCTGGCGCAAATTCTTCATCCCCTCTCCAAAGGATTAACGCCACAGGAACCAATGGTAAAGTCTGGACTACTACTGAAACATCACCCTGATCGAATGGTCTTGCTCCATATGCGGACATTGCCAGTTTTACCATCAAGTCCGGCTGGTTTCCAAAGGCCTTGACCATCGGGTTCTTAGCCCTTTTCAGGAAGGCATCCAGATAGAACCTGCCATCAGGTATTTCTTGGTAAGAAACCCACTCGCCCACAGCCTTCAGCCCTTTGGATCCATTTAGGTAATGAAGAAGTAGAATCTGTTGTTGAATTGGTAATTTCTCATTAGATCCCTCGAATGAAAAATCAAGTTCGGGCCATGAGATAACAACCTCTTTATTTAAAAACTTCAGGCTTACATCTATATTACCCATGGCACTAGCCCTGAAACCAGCTCCGCATAAACTCGCGATCCTTTTTGGGTTTTTGTCCTTCAATTCCTTCTTCCCAATCTTCACCGCCTCTTTATAATCATCAGATCTTGGCATAGTTTATACTTAAAGTTCGTTAACTTGTTTATTAGTCATTTGATAGCTTGTTATTATTAAAATATCATCCATTTTTTTAACAATTTTGCTCTTTGAAAAAAGGCCGGAAGGTGCATGGAGGTCTCTTTCAGAAAGCCACAAAATACTGACTCGTTTTATCGAAAGTTAGAGCGGCCTTGAAATTCAATGAGGAATTGGGAAATGGGTCTTTCACGCCCCTATAATTCGCTAATGATTTTTTTCAAAGAGCTAAATTGTTACCATTTTTATAATATTTTGATATGATTTAATGAATTAATAATTTACGATTTTACAAAATATTTTTATAATAGACATTAAGCCTTAATTTCAAGCCTAATCTCCAATCGCTCCATTTCCATTCTGAATATGTAATATGTAAAGGATTTCGGATATGCCCCGCAGAAAAAAGAGGAAAAGCCAAACACCAAGGCAAGGAGTCTTAAAAAATGAAAAGGATATATTCAACCCAGTCCTTAATGATTTGGTCTCTCTAAAAGAAAGAAACAAGGATGAACTCAAAGAACCAGAAAAACAAGTATCTCAAAAACTTAAGCGAGATTCTAATGAAATTCAGTTCTTCCTTGAGGCCATGTCGGACGTTAAGCCTTATTCAGGAAGCAAAAATAGGGTTACACTAACCCCAAACCTTAATATTAGGCCTATTCATGCACCTAGAAACGAGAAACTGGACGCAATGGCACACCTCTCCGATCTGGTTAGCGGGAGCGCAGAGATGGACATCACATTTAGTGATGAATATATTGAGGGGTGTGTACATGGATTTAGTCTAAAACTCATGAAAAAACTGAGGAAAGGCCTGTTTCCTATCCAGGATTATGTGGATCTCCACGGGTTGACAAGGCAAGAGGCTGAAATCAGGATCCATGACTTTTTGCTTAAAAGCCAACAACTTGGGTTAAGATGCGTACTTGTAGTACATGGCAGGGGTCTAAATTCCGAAAATAATATTCCAGTATTAAAGGAACGATTGCCTGTCTGGCTGAGCAGGGGGCCTGTAAAAAAATTCGTTATGGCATTTTCAACTGCTAGGCCCTATGATGGAGGCACAGGGGCGATCTATGTCTTATTAAGGAAACAAAAGGGTGGCCTTTAATACCACTTTAATAGAGATCTTCTGAAACTATGAAACTGGGCATCATAGGACTTCCTCGATCTGGTAAATCAACCATCTTTGCCGCACTTACAGGGACAATAGGGGAAGAAGATTCCCATTCATCTCGCACTGAAGCAAGAATTACCACAGTCACAGTTTATGATGAGCGTGTAGATCTTTTAAAAAAAATATACCAGCCTAAAAAGATTATCTACACCAAAATTGGATATCTTCTTCCTTCCGAAATACCTGTCAGTTCTCATTCCAAGTCAGAGGGAGGTATCTGGAACCAGCTTCGCATTTGTGATTCTCTATTACATGTTATTCGGAATTTCAACGGACATAGTGAATCTCCCCCAACACCCGAGCAAGACTTCTGGCAGATTGAAGAAGAAATGATTCTAAGCGATCTTGCAGTTGCAGAAAAGAGAATTGAAAGGATAGAACTTGATAGAAAAAGGGGCAAAAAGCATGAAGAAAAAGAATATTTATTGCTTAAATCCTGCTGTCAATATCTTGAAAAGGGCCAGCCACTACGAACAGTACCGGAACTGTCATCCGAACCACTCCTCAAAGGCTTTACATTTCTCTCTGCAAAACCAATGCTTATCATTATTAATAACGATGATGAGGACCAAGCATTCCCAAAATGGGATCGAAAGCCTGAGGGCATAGAGCTGCTCATAGTACGCGGACGACTTGAAATGGATATTTCCTCTATGTCACCTAAAGAAGCAAAGGAGTTTTTCGATGCTTATCATATTCAAGAATCTGCTCTCGATCGTGTGATAAAAAGCTCTTACCGCCTCCAAAACCAAATTACATTCTTTACCGTCCTCTCTGATGAAGTGAGGGCGTGGTCTATCACTGCAGGCACGCCGGCTCTGGAAGCAGCTGGTGTGGTGCACTCGGACATGAAAAAAGGCTTTATTCGTGCCGAGACCCTGTCTTTCGAAGATCTGAAAGCCTGTGGAACTTATCAGGAAGCCAAAAAGGCAGGGCTGGTACGCCTTGAAGGGAAAAAATATGAAGTAAAGGACGGGGACATTATCAACTTTAGATTTAATGTTTAGGGTTAACTTGAATTTAACGAGGCACAAATGAAAAAAATAAAGGCAGGAATTATTGGAGCAGGTGGATATGGAGGTTGTGGGACGATCGAACTTCTTCGAAATCATCCTTATGTGGAAATCACTGCCCTCATTGACAAGCAAGATATCGGTAATCCTATCAGTGATCTCTACCCTCATATGAAAGGTTTTTGCGATTTACCTATTATGGCACCAGATGATCCGGATTGTCCTGATGATCTTCATGTGGTATTCTTTGCTACTCCAGACGGAGTAAGTCAAAAGGAGGCACCTATATGGCTGAAAAAGGGGTGCAAGGTTATTGACTACAGTGGCGATTTCCGTTTCAACGACCTGGAGACATACAAAGGATATGCAAAAAGAATTAGTCGGCCCCAGGAACACTCTTCTCCTGAACTTTTACCGCAGTCGGTTTACGGTCTTGCAGAGTTACACAGAAACAAAATTTCCCATTCAAAACTGGTAGGTAACCCCGGTTGTTTCGCTGTAAGCAGCATCCTCGGTCTTTCCCCGTCTATAAAAGAGGAGCTTATTAAACCTGAATCCATCATCTGCGATGCAAAAACAGGTGTTTCCGGAGCAGGCAAAACCCCAAACCTCACGTTTCATTATCCGGCCCGTTATGAGTCCATGAATGCCTATAAGATATCCGGACACCAACATGTATATGAAATAGAAAAAGAACTAAGTATTCTCGCTAGCCAAGACCTAATGATAACATTTACTCCCCACGTAGTACCCATCTGCCGGGGAATCCTGACTACCATATATGCACAACTAAACGAAGGCATAAACCTAAAATCAGTAGAAGAGGCTTATCGTTCTTCTTACAAAAATGATGTTTTTGTCAGAATTTTTGGACCTGAAAAGCCTCAGCTAAGTATCAATGTGCGGGGCAGCAATTTCTGCAATATTTCTCTGAATATTGACGAAAGGACAGGGAAGCTCATTGTTGTTAGCCTGATCGATAACTTGGTCAAAGGGCAGGCTGGGAGTGCTGTTCAAAATATGAACATTATGTTTGGGCTGGAAGAAACAGCAGGGCTTTTACACCCTGGCATTTACCCTTAAGCGCTAAAAATGAATAAGGATATGGGGCTCTCTACTTGATACAGACCCTCCTAACCTGCATAAGATCTGTAAAACCAAGACAAACCTTCCTAATGCCATCCTGCATCAAGGTAGTCATTCCATCTTTTTTTGCCTGTTCTTTTAATTCCTCGGTCGTGGCCCGTTTTTGAATCAATGACTTCATATCATCGGTGCCAAGTAGAAGTTCAAAAATACCTGTCCGCCCCCTATATCCATAATTGTTGCATTTTGAACAACCTTTGGGACGGTACAGAAAGCAATCATTAAAACCGAATCCCAAAGAATCAAAACCACCATCATAGGCCCTTACCAACGTATCAAATTCATCCCTTGAGGGATGATACTTCTCCTTGCAGTCTTTGCAAAGGGTCTTCACCAGTCGCTGGCCAAGGACACCTAAAATGGCATCTGCGAAATTGAATGGATCCATCCCCATGTCTAGCAATCGGGTGATGGTCTCTGGGGCACTGTTTGTATGAAGGGTGCTGAAAACCAGATGTCCGGTCAAAGAAGCTTCAATGCCTGTTGACACGGTATCACGATCACGCATTTCTCCTACCATGATCACATCCGGATCAGCCCTCAAAAAGGACCTCATGGCCGTGGTAAAATTAAATCCAATCTTAGGCAAGACCTGAACCTGGCGAAGGCCTTCCTGAGTGATCTCTACCGGGTCCTCGGCTGTCCAAATCTTTGTTTCAGGCTTATTTATGCGACCCAATGCCGAGTGGAGGGTGGTAGTCTTCCCGCTTCCGGTCGGGCCGACTACCAAAACCATCCCATAAGGCTTCTCAATAATGTCTATAAAGGCACTATAATCTCTTTTGTTCATGTCCATCTTGCTAAGCGGAATAGGCCCTCCGGATGAAAGAAGTCGCATGACCACATCCTCATTTTTCCCGACCGTCGGGATAGTGGCCACACGAAGTTCAATATCCTGGGGCGCAAACTTCTTAAATTTGATCTTACCGTCCTGAGGAAGGCGTCTTTCAGCAATATCTAGGTCAGACATGATCTTAAGACGAGAGACCATAGCTCGTTTGTATGTATGGGGAATGGTCTGGTAGACCTGACAATCCCCGTCCACCCTGATCCTAATCACGGAATTGGCTTTTCCCTGGCCAGGTTCAATGTGAATATCAGAAGCCCCTCGATTATATGCATCAAAAATTATCTTGTTAACAAGGTGGACAATAACACTGTCATCTTCAGCCATATGTTCGATCTCTTCATCTTCATCATCAACAGCATCCAGCTTCCTCAATATATCCTCAATACTTCCGGAATCACTTAACACTCCTGATCTTCTCACACCAAAAAACAGGTCAATCATCCTATAAATATCTTCTTTGAGAGAAACGCAATATTCAAATTCTTTAGCAGAGATAAGCCTCTTTATCCCATCCCTTGCTGGCAGGTAATTAGGGTCTTCCATGGCCACAATCACTCTGTCACCAGATTGAGCAACAGGTACAAAAATATTGCTCTTTAGATAACTTTTCCTGAGCCCTTTCAATAGGTTATCAGGGATGACTGTTTTATCGTCGTAGGAGATAAAACGTGTCTTATAAAACTCTGATAAAGATCTGCCAATATCTTCTTTGGACACATAAAAATCGGTCATGAGGACGGATTCCACGGACTTCTTAATCCTTCTTGCCCTGGACATGGCCTCGGCCAGTTCATTGCTGTCAATTATGTTGTTCGTAATAAGGAAGTCATATCTTGTTAACCTGTTCTTCCCAGCGATCTCCTGATTTTTATAAAACGCAATTCCCAGGACCTTTGCAATATCCAGAAGCGAGGACCTATCTTTCTCAGTAAACCTGTTACCACCAGCCTTGTTGATCAGTTGTATAACGCCTAAAATATGTTTATTGTAGGTAATGGGCGCCACAAGAATCTGGGTCGTTCTATAGCCTGTCTTTTGATCCCATGCACTGTTGAATTTAAGTTGATGATTGATTTGCTTGAGCTCATCCTGATCATAGACATCAAGAATATTGACCGACGTTCCTGTTGCTGCACAAAACCCCGCAATGCTATAATTATCAATTGGAACCCTAATCTCATTGGTTTCAGCACCTGTCTTAAACTTTGAGACTATCTCTTTTTTCTTGGCATCAATCGCATAGATAGTGATTCGATCAGCATCAAATAAACCTAATATTTTTTCTTGTAGGTTTAACAGTATGTCATTTGTATCTTGTGCCGAATGTATTCTATTGGTAATACTATTCAGCCTTTTCTGGTATTCGAGCTGTCTCTCAAGCGGTTCTTTTATCATGGCAAAATTATCTACTCCTTCCCCTCAAAGAATTATATTCAAAACAGAAATGATTTGAAATTTTAGGACATTTCACAAAATATGCAACACAATTTGCTTAATCAAAGAAAATGAATTAATAATATTCAAAAGTGCTTATATTAAGCTTCAACCCAGCAAATTTATGGATCTAATCCATAAAAGATAACTTGATACCCTTGGATCCAAAAACTATATATTTCAATATGTAAAACCGGTTCAACTTTACTAATGAATTAGAGTATTTTAGGTAAAAAACATGGAGCATCATGTTGATAGACAGCCATGCTCATCTGGATATGCAAGATTTCGATAAAGACCGTACCAAGGTCATTGAGAAGGCAGTTGAAGGTGGTGTAACCCACATAATCACTGTAGGAATAGATCTTGATAGC
>CAYRFN010000014.1:0-45399 GCA_964423495.1 uncultured Desulfobacteraceae bacterium | reverse complement strand
TCCTCTGTTATATCAATAAGTTAACTAATTATGCAGGGGTGAACATCTGTTATAAGGTGGAACTAATAAGGGGGTCTGCCAATTAAATGGCAAATCATGAAGGCCTGGCCCCTATGTTTTCAAGAAAAGTCAACCGAAGATTTGATCCCTTCATATTGATTCTCACCTTACGCCTCTGGAGGCGTAAATATAAGAGAGGAGGTAGACATGATCGCACAGTTGTCGGTCTATCCCATTGGGGAAGGTACAAGCCTTAGCAGGTTCGTTAAGAAAGGAGTAGCAGTTATCGAGAGATCAGGCTACACGTATCAAGTTGGTGGGATGGCTACCACAGTCGAGGTACCGGATCTGGATGCATTATTCGAACTGGTTAAAAAGGTGCACGCAGCCCATGTGGCAGAAGGCGCACGCCGAGTGGTCATCGACTTGAAAGTGGATGATCGGCGGGATAAAACGGCCACTATTGAATCCAAAAAAACAGCGGTGATAAAAGCCTGATTGGGAAATCCTCTCCCTTTTACTTGCCAGTAGAATACGTGAAGAGATTTTGATTCCACCGTAGTTCCTAATGTGGCAAAAATATTGAAATTGAACTAACGATATAAATTGAGATTGAATTCATCCCTGATTTCACAAAGAGATATGAAATTTTATGTTGAGCAAACATATTGAGGCAGGAAACTCCAAAATATCGAATGTCGCCTTGAAAAACTTCCAATTTTGATCTTAAATTTTTTTTCAAAGGACAGGGGTCAAGCAAAGGCCTGACCCCTATATTATTTGTATCATCTTCGGAAAAGTATGACGGCATCCATTGAATCTATAACCGATAATGATCTCAAGAATAAGTCCCTTCGGGCATCAATCCGGGACGGTGTGTCTCATGCAGTCATGATGGGCGCAGGCGAGACTTACCTTGGACCCTTTGGGATATTCTTGCGTGCTACCACACTCCAGGTAGGGCTTTTGGCAACCTTGCCCCAGCTTTTTGGAGCAATGATGCAGTTGGCCGGAGCTCGGGCGATGCCCCGGTTTCGCAGCAGGCGGGCCGTGGTTCTAACCGGCGTCTTGGTTCAGGCGTCACTTTGGATTCCCATGTCATTCCTGCCTTTTCTTTTTGGAAACGGTGCTATTCCTGTTCTCTTCCTGATCGGGCTTGTCACACTATACCATGGGGCCAACGGGTTAGTAGTACCGGTATGGAACAGTCTGATAGGGGACATAGTCCCATCCGAGATAAGGGGCCGCTTTTTTGGGATACGCAATCGGCTTACCGGCATGAGCACTTTCATCGCCCTTCTCCTTGCAGGGGTTACCCTGCACATATTTAAAATGGAGGCCGCTACAGAGATTGGGTACCTTATTATATTCGCAGCCGCGTTTTTGGCTCGTTTGAACTCCGCTCGTTGGCTTGTGAGGTATGATGATCCCCAGCTTCCTATATTACAGGAAGCGATATTCACCTTCCAACAATTCCTTCGCCGTTCACCCCATTCCAATTTCGCAAAATTCGTGTTCTTTGTCGGAGCAATCAACCTAGGTGTTGCCTTTTCAGCACCCTATTTTGCCCTTTATATGCTGAGGGACCTGAGATTTTCCTATATAGAATTTACCGCCGTTACCGCAGTGGCCACGGCCATCCAGTTCCTTGCTTTCCGTTACTGGGGTGAATTGAGCGATCGATTTGGTAACAAAAAAATCCTCAACGTCTGTGGGTGGGGTGTTGCCATAGTCCCATTACTTTGGCTTGTTTCATCTCGTATCGGGTATCTTGCTCTTATCCAGATATATAGCGGCTTCGTATGGGCAGGTTTTAGTCTGGCCTCGGTCAATTTTATCTTTGACGCGGTTACTCCTCAAAAACGTGCCTTCTGTGTTGCTTATCAAGGGTTGGTCAATGGCGTGTGCGTCTTAATAGGATCGGTAGCAGGAGGCTATATGGCCAATCAATTGCCCGAGTCCTATACCATGGGCACCTGGACCTGGAAACCTATCTCTTCTCTTTCTGTAATTTTTCTTCTGTCGGGGTTTCTGCGGCTTGTCGCATCAAGTTTTCTCCTCCACAGATTCAAAGAGGTCCGGCCCGTAGAGGCGATTCGTGACCGTGAACTCATATTTCGTGTTAGCCATCTGAAGCCAATTGCAGGAGCCACCTTCAACCTTTTTACCGGCTTCTTCAAAGAACAAAAGCGAAAAGACCCGGGGAAAAAACCATGAGTAAATAAGACTCCAAAGATATGGGGAAACTCACATTATTTGGCCAGAAACATATTGAGGCAGGAAACGAAAAACATCGAATGTCGCCTTGATGAAACTTTCAAGTTTTGATCTTAAAACTCCCCTTTTCAAAACAGGAGTCAGTAGCAGATGATCCTTTTACCGTTGTTTTAAACCTTCAAACGGAGTAGTAATAGTCCAAACCCAGGTGAGTGATTTGTTCCTCACCCATAAGATAACGTATAGTATTCTTTAATTTCGTCAATTGGATAAATAGGTCATGCTCCGCGTAAAGATTAGGGGAGCATTGCGGATTCTTAAAATAGAATGACAACCATTCCTGTATACCAACCATTCCAGCCCGCTGCGCCAAATCCATAAAAAGAACCAGATCCAGTACTAAAGGTGCCGCCAAGATGCTGTCCCGGCAAAGGAAATCCACCTTAATTTGCATCGGGTAACCCAACCAGCCGAAGATGTCAATGCAGTCCCAACCTTCCTTTTGGTCGCCACGGGGTGGATAATAATTGATTGCGATCTTGTGGTGGAAGTCTCCGTACAGCTCTGGGTATAAATCAGGCTGCAGGATAGTCTGAAGGGCAGCGAGCTTGCTCTCCTCTTTGGTTTTGAATGACTCCTTGTCATCTAAAACCAGGCCATCCCGATTGCCAAGAAGATTTGTTGAATACCATCCAGTGAGTCCCAGCATCCTGGCCTTTAATCCGGGTGCCAAGATAGTTTTCATTAAAGTCTGCCCGGTCTTGAAATCCTTCCCTGCAATAGAAACCCCCTTCTTCTCAACCAATTCCTCCATGGCAGGGATATCCACTGTGAGGTTTGGGGCCCCATTTATGTAAGGGATTCCCATGGTCAGGGCAGCATAGGCATAAAGCATGCTGGGTGAAATGTTGGGATCGTTTTTTCTCAATCCTTCCTCGAAATTGTTCAATGAAACATGGACGCTTGTGGGCATTAAGTACGCCTCCGTGCTGGCGCACCAGATCATTATGCAACGAGATACCCTGTTTTGTTCACGAAATTTGTTGATATCATTTTTGAGGGCATCAACCAGTTCCATATGAGATGTCTCGAGCTTCACATTGGGACCTTTCAAATTCTTTACAAATGACTGTTTAAAAACTGCCGCCCAAGGCTGTAGATTCTCAAGAAAGGCACGTACTCTTTCCAGGTCTTTTTCATTCAGGACTTTGGCTTCAACAGCCGCTTTGTAACAGTTGTCTGGAATGATATCCCATCCACCAAAAACTAAGTTCTCCAAGCGAGTCAATGGCACAAAATCTTTTAAATGAGGAACTCGGTCTTCAAAACGTTTGCCCAACCGGATGGTTCCCATTTGTGTTAAAGAACCAATGGGAAGAGCCAAAGCGCGGCGAATCGCTTCCACGCCTGCCAGAAAAGTGGTGCTGACGGCACCTCCTAAGCCAGGAATAAGGACACCCAGTTTACCTTCTGGTTTGTTTATATCTCCCTTTGTTTTCATTATGATCCTCTCAATAGTCTCCTGAAATATATAAGATTAGATAATCAGTACAGAAATAGATTTGTCAATTAAATCTGCAATAAAGTAAAGTTGTCAAGAAGAAAAGCTCCCCTTTTCAGAACAAGAGTCAAGCAAATACTTGCCACCTAGACCATGCATCAGGCCTTATCACAACAATGCTTACTTGACGATCTTTGGAGTGGGTGTAGGGACCTTTCAACCCTCCAATAACAGTATCATAATGGGATCAGTTACCAGAAATCATCTTGGAACAGCCTCCGCGTTAATCGCTACTCAACAACAGTTCGGGATTGCCGTCGGGATGGCCTTTCAGTATCGTTAGCCTTCCACGATGTCCTGCTCATTTCGATCTTTATTACTGTAATTGCGGTAATCCTCAGTCTTGTCCGCGCAAAGTGACGGGAAGTGAGAGGCAGGTATCTTTGCCTCATTTCCCTTGCCTCCTTTTCACAATATTTAAAATCGTGTTACTGTCTGAGGAAGAATTAAAAGGATATAGGGATCAGATCTAAGTTGCTAATTATTGAAAAAGGGTGATTAACGAACGATTACAACAGCGTCAATGAACAGCTCGTATTGATGGTCCTCGTTCAGGTCGTGGACCAGCACTTTCTCCACCTCATCCTCCCCTCTTACCTCAATTAGCTCTGACTCGTATAGGAGCTTGACATCCGACTTTTTGAGTTCCGTCTTCAGTTCAGCATTCACGGAGGGTTCCTTTAAAGAGGTGATGAATATGATTCGCCCCGTGTGCTTATTCAGTTCCGCAGCAAATTTCGCCGACTTTTCCCCTCTATCGAGCACCAAGACCCTCTTGTCACTGAACTGAGACAGATCTCCTTCTTCGTGATAAACGCCTTTGCCTAAGAACTCAACCTCTCCCTTGATGGGCTCCTCGGGCACAGCACATTCTTTCCCGGTGTCAGAGGGAGGTTCAGATAAGATCTCCTCCGGTGTTTTACCCTCGCGCCAGTTCTTGATGGCATCGTGGAGGGCGTCAGCGGCCAAATTTGAGCAGTGCATCTTGATGGGAGGCAGGCCGTCCAGGGCGTCCGCAACATCGCCTCTTGTCACTTTCATGGCCTCGTCGAGGGCCATGCCTTTGACCAGCTCCGTAATCATGCTGCTGGTGGCTACGGCTGAGCCGCAGCCGAAAGTCTGAAATTTTATATCCTTAATCCGGTCATCTTCAACCTTGATATAAATCTCCATCAAATCTCCGCAAACGGGATTTCCCACCCTGCCCATGGCAACGTTTTCGCCTTCAAGCGTCCCCACATTACGAGGTTTTCTGAAGTGATCGAGGGTTTTCTCCGAATACGTTGTTGATTTCATTTGCTTTACTCCTTTCTATAAAGCGGTGAAAGACTCCTGAGCCTCTCCACAATACCCGGAAGAACTTCGAGGACTCGGTCAACATCCGAATCCCTGTTGAACCTTCCGAACGTGAACTCTAAAGACCCGTGTGCCTCCTCGTGGAGCAGTCCGCAGGCAATGAGGGTGTGTGAAGGCTCAAGTGTTTTAGAGGAGCAGGCAGAGCCCGTAGAAGCAGAGACCCCTTCGTCCTTGAGCGACAATAAGAGGGATTCTCCTTCCAAGGCCTCGAACCTAAAATGTGCATTATTCGGAAGCCTTTCCGTGGGATGGCCGTTCAAATGGGACTTGGGAATCTTTTTAAGCACGCCTTTAATTAGCCTGTCTCTGAAGGTTGTCATGTGCTTTGTTTCTTCGGACATTTCAGAGGCTATGATCTCAGTAGCCTTTGCCATTCCAACGATGGCAGGGATGTTCTCCGTGCCCGATCGGAGGCCCTTTTCCTGACCGCCGCCAAGGACCATAGGCACAATACCCACACCCTTTTTTATGTAAAGCACGCCAAGTCCTTTGGGTCCGTAAATGTCGTTAGAAGAAAGGCTCATGAAGTCCAGGGGCAACTTACCCACGTCGATGGGCACCAAACCTTCGGCAGCCACTGCGTCAGAGTGAACGGCAATGCCTTTGCTCTTAAGTATGTCTACGATCGCGCCCATGGGCTGTATGGTGCCTATCTCATTGCTTGCATATCCAATGGAGGCCAGAAATGTTCTGTCGTTTATCCTGGACTCAAGCTTCTTTAGGCTGACCCTTCCGTACTGGTCCACAGGCACACGACTGAACTCAAAACCGTTCTTTTCCAGGTACTTTGTTATGTTGAGTATGGATATGTGCTCTACCTCTGAGATAATGACGTGGTTGCCCTTGCCTTTGTTGCGCATGGCGTAGCCTATTAGGGCAAGGTTATTGGACTCAGTAGCGCCGGAGGTAAATATAATCTCTTTGTTGTCCGCCCCGATAAATTGAGCGATCTTTTCGCGGCAACTCTCCAGTACCTCTGTAGCCCTGTCCCCCACACTATGCAGCGATGAGGGGTTGCCAAATCTCTCGTTAAAATAAGGGAGCATTGCCTCGATTACACGCGGATCGACAGGCTTGGACGATTGGTAGTCGAGGTAGACCTCCGGTGTTTCAGCAGTTTCCATAGTTAGAACCACATGGTGGCGCCAACCTCAAGCGCCAGATCATTCAGGGTACCGGCACCGACGATTTTAACCCCGGGAATCAGATCAACATCCTCCCAGCCCAACATCTGTTTTGAGGCCTCGCAGACATAGATCTCAATACCTTGCTCGAGAGTACTGTCTATCATCTCCTTGAGGCTGGGGAAGCTGCCCATCTTAATCTTCTCCGCAGCGCCGGGCCGGAGAATTTTAAGTCCCATGCCAAGGTAATACACTTTGGGATTCAGGTCCATGGCCTTGGCGGTCTGTGCGAGCACCAGGGGGGAATACTGTCTCTCCGGTGCATCGCTTGTCTGAACATAGAGGATCGCATTTTCGTCTTTCATCCTGATTCCTCCTACTTGCCTCTTTTTATAAAAAAACGTATGCTGTTATCGCTTTTTTCAACCTTGATGACCTCGTGACCTGCACGCTTTGCAAAGCGCGTGATATCCTCCTCGGCTGCAGGATCATCGGCGATTACCTCGAGCACCTCTCCCACTTCTATTGCGTCAATGTTTAAGCGGGTCTGAAATAGGGGTTCGGGGCAGTAAAGGCCAACACAATCCAGAGTCCGTGCGGATTTAATATTTTCCGACAAGGTTAATTACCTCCTTGCTTTACTCCTTTTAAATAATAATAAAAAATGATGAGATGGGTCAATAAAAAACGAGGCCAAAAATTCATGTCAGGATGGAAAGAGTCGAATGTCAGATTTGTTCTTATTTTTCATTACTAATCAAAAGTCTCCTGCTTTTCCCTTTCTCCTCGATTCCCTTGGAAATAACTAACCCTTTTCCAAGACGTATGCCATGGTTCATTGCTTTTTTGTCCCGACTGGCAACCCTTCTCCTCACCTTACTGGTGTGCGGATACTTATACGCCATATGTTTTAGTAGTAAAGGGTCTTCAGTCTTTATAAGCGCAAGCGTGTCTTTGTCCTTTTTTCTCTGTTTTCTTTGCGATTCCAATTTAGAGCGAAATCCGTCCAGGATGCCCACTGAAAAATCAGTCTTCTGAGAGCGGCTATTTTTTTCATCTTTATTGTATATGTTCCACTGTGAATCAATAAAGTTCTGAACGAAATCATATATATAACTGGCTAACTGTATATTTTGAATAGTCCCGCTGATTTCCAGCACATTTCCCATCTTGCCCTTCTCCAATACATACGCTGGAACCCACAGCCCTTGCACAAAATAGAAATCATGCAATAGACGCGCAAGGTAGTAATGTTCGCGGAAATGACGTAGGGCGGGCTTGCCGACAAACACGCTGATAAAATTACGATTTTGATCATGGGCTAAAATATTGAGATTGTATTTTCCGATGAATTCATAGGCCTTGGCCATGGCCGCTTCGGCTTCATGCCGATTTTGACTTTGCGCCAATGCCATGAGCTTCTTGACCCGAAGCATTATTTTGTCTTCAGAACCTGTAAATTCATGGGAAATCCGTTCATCTAGGGGCACATAGTTCTTAGAAGCCTTTGGGTTGGCTCGGAGCAGGTAACAGGCCCTTTGAAACTCTGGTCCGTGCGGATGTCCGTTGTTGCAGCCTAATATTTCCTCTGCAAATTGGTGGGCCATTTCATGGAGAAGGACTTCACGAGCAGCATACCAAGTATGGTTAAGAACAAGATTCCGGCTGAGGCAGATCTCGCGTCTTTCGCCGGACCAATATCCCCATTTACTTTTAATGTCTCTAAGACTGAAAAATGGCCTCCGCATCAAGTCCCTCTGTGAAGGGCTCAGAATCCATAAGGCCGTTTCCCATTCGCAGGCGAGACCATGGAGAATACGGCGCTCGAGTTCTTCCTGAATTAAAATTTTCTTTTGTTTATGCGTACTCATAAATTTATCAATTAAAAATAAGGTAGACAAAATTGGCGCCAGGGTTAAGAACTGGAGGTAAAAATCCCTGCCCCTCTATTCTACCACCTCAAAAACACTTGAGAATAGAACCTTGCCAAAAGCACAAAAACAACTACCAAAAGTATTTTTTTTCATTTTCACATCTCCTGTGATAGCATAGTGGAAAAAGCATTAGTTGCCCCAGTGATTTATAAACTTAGATATGTTACAAGGTTTGGTATGTTAGCGGATGAACTGGTTGAGGTCAAGGTTAAGGCCTTAAAACGCAAAATCTGAAGGAATGCAGCGGTAAAAATCCTACCATATCGGCACGTAGACAGACCTTCAGAAATCCACCGAAACACAGAAAATGTATATAACAAACTTAGGATTAAAATTTGTCTTGATAATCTTTATTACCGTTTTGGGTTTTGCAGAAAGTTCCGATGCGGTTGAGCATAATTTTCCCTTCCAGCCTGGTGAAAAGCTGACTTTTCAGGTCAAATGGAGTTTTATTCCTGCTGGAGAGGCTGTCCTTGAGGTGCTTCTGGTAGAAACCGTAAATGGTATTAAATCGTTCCATTTTGTTATGACTGCAAAGAGCAATTCGGTTGTAGATGTTTTTTATAAGGTCCGTGACAGGATAGATGCATATACAGATATAGGGATGAATCATACCGTCCAATATAAGAAAAAACAGAGAGAAGGTAAAACCATAAGAGATGTTATTATTAATTTTGATTGGAAAAAAAGAGAGGCTAAATATTACAACTCGGAAAAAGAGAAAAAAACCATTTCTATATTGCCAGGGACATTTGATCCATTAGCTGTATTTTATGCCTTTCGCCTTCATGATCTAAAAAGAAATATGGAACTCCAAATTCCTGTAACTGACGGAAAGAAATGCGTAATAGGTAGGGCAAGGGTTATTAAAAGAGAAAGAATTAAAATTCCAATCGGGATATATGATACCTATTTGGTGGAACCTGCATTGAAGCATATCGGCGGTGTGTTTAAGGAAAGTAAAGACGCCAGGCTTCAAATATGGGTCACAGCAGATACACGACGGATTCCTCTTAGAGTAAAGAGCAAAATAATATTTGGAAGCGTCATGGCAGAACTGATTTCAGCTCATTAAACCTGCGCTTTTACTTTTCTAATTATAATAAAAGGGGCCAGATATTTAGTTTTTCGTGCATAGTTTTTTGTTGTCAAGTACCATATTTTAGGCTTTAATGAAATTGTCTTGGTGACAGATGCAAATTTTACAAAAAGAAGACGCGATACAGGCTTATGAAAGGTAAGAAAGTAATTGTCGGTATTTCTGGTGGAATTGCGGCCTACAAGGCTGCAGAACTGATTAGGCTCTTGAAGAAGGCCAAAGTGGATACAAAGGTGGCCATGACGTTAAATGCCACAAAATTTGTGGCCCCTCTAACCTTTGAGGTCCTTTCAGAGAATAAGGTTTCATGGGATATGTTTGGTAAATATGATTCTGGCATTAGCCACGTCACATGGGGCCAGGAAGCGGATTTGATTATCATTGCACCGGCCACGGCCAATTTCATTGCCAAAATGGCCCACGGAATCGGAGATGATTTCCTTTCCACCATGGTCCTTGCGGCCACCGCAAAAATAATGGTTTGCCCTTCCATGAATAGCCAGATGCTTATGAATCCTGCAGTAAAGGATAATCTTGGATTATTAAAAAAGAGGGGAATTACGGTTATGGAGCCTGGGGAAGGGCAATTGGCCTGTCATACCGAAGGACCGGGACGGCTGCCAGATCCAGCGGAGATCGTGGAACATGCATGGATTTTACTGTCACGGCAGGATTTTTCAGGTTTAAAGGTCCTTGTGACTGCCGGCCCGACCGTGGAACCTATTGATTCTGTTAGACATATAACAAATAGATCCACCGGGAAAATGGGCTATGCTCTTGCTCGGGCTGCGAGACGCAGGGGTGCATCGGTGACTATTGTAAGCGGGCCTACAACAATAGCGCCACCTTATGGGGTTAAGTTTTGCGGCATAAAAACTGCGGAAGATATGAGGCAGGCTGTTTTTGATAATCGAGATAACTGCGATGTAATTATTAAAGCTGCAGCTGTTTCGGACTACAAACCAAAAAATAGCCAACGACAAAAGATCAAGAAAAGAGAGGATTCCATATCTATCGAGTTAGTTAAAAACGCAGATATTCTTGAACAACTAGGGAGAACAAAGAAGGAGTCCCCTTGCGTTTTGGTTGGTTTTGCAGCGGAGACAGAAAACCTTCTTACAAATGCCGAGGAAAAATTAAGGGCGAAGAACCTTGACATGATTGTGGCCAATGACGTGTCGAGAGATGATGCAGGATTTGAGACAGATACCAATGTCGTCAAAATGATTTACGGAGACGGACATGTGGAAGATTCGCCTTTGATGACAAAGGATGAAGTGGCCGATTTGGTTTTAGACAGGGTGAAAGAAATTCTGGAAGGTAGTCTTGAAAGCGGAAGAGGAAGTTAAAGAAGTCTTCAGCTATCTAAAGAGGCTGATAATAGCTCATCAGGAGATGGGCCTGGAACCGCCACCAATTCCTGCATGTGCCTTTCCAGACCTTGCCTTGAGCGGCATAAGGGCAGGAGAGGACGGTGAAGTTTTGAGGGATCGTGTCTATCCCGACCAATTGGATCATCTGGACTCCCTCGAGGAATTGAGGGAATATATAGGCGACTGCCAGCGATGCAAGCTTAAGAGGGTCAGGAAGCTGCTGGTCTTTGGAGAAGGTTCACCAAATGCCAGGCTTGTCTTTGTTGGCGAAGGTCCGGGGCGGGAGGAAGATTTAGAGGGGAGACCCTTTGTGGGTGAGGCAGGAAGACTCTTGACGAGAATTATTAAGGCCATGAGACTTACCAGGGAAGAGGTTTATATCTGTAACGTAGTTAAATGCCGACCCCCCGGGAATCGAGATCCGGAAAGGGACGAGATCGAGGTGTGCATTCCCTTTTTGAAACGACAGCTAAGTATAATTAGTCCTGAGGTTATTTGTGTTCTTGGTCGGATAGCTGGACAGAACCTCTTAGGGATGGATTTCAAGATTACCAGAGAAAGAGGGAAATGGCATTCATATATGGACATCCCGGTTATGCCTACATATCACCCGGCTTTTATAGTAAGGAATAGGCAAAGAGAACGTGAGCTAAAAGGCCAAGTATGGGAGGATGTCAAACAGATCATGATGCATTTGGGCCTGGAGGTCAAAAAAAATGCATAGACATCGACTTACAATTTTGTTCCAATTTGCTTTGATAGCCCTGTTTGGTTTAAGTCTCTATATTCTTGGAACACCTGAAAGGGCTTTGGCCGGAAATGAAGCCATGATTATTGAGCTTGAAGGTCCTATCAACCCTGGTACGGCCATGTATGTTACCAGAGGACTGGAAGAATCAAAAAATCGAGGGGTCGCGATATCCATTATTCGGCTTGACACGCCCGGGGGTTTAGCTTCATCCATGCGGACCATTGTTAAAGCGATATTGAATTCGCCAATCCCGGTTGTGGTGTATGTGGGCCCAAAAGGGGCAGGTGCAGCATCTGCAGGCGTAATGGTAACGGTGGCCGGCCATATCTCTGCCATGGCACCGGGGACGAATATCGGGGCCGCCCATCCTGTGACGGCAGGTGGTAAGGATATTGAGAAGACCATGGCAGATAAGGTTGTCAACGATATGGCCGCTTATGCCCGGGGAATTGCCGAGGATAAAGGGAAAAATGGGGAATGGGTGGAAAAGGCGATCCGCGAAAGTGTTTCAATAACCGCTGATGAGGCGCTAAAAAATAATGTTATTGATCTAATCGCTAAGGACATAGATGAACTCCTCAAACAGCTGGATGGCAGAGAAATCACTCTGGCAGGAGGCAGAATCACTCTCAAAACAAAGGACCTGGAAAAGATATATTATCGCCCCGGATTCCGGGACAGAGTACTTAAGACCATCAGTGATCCAAACATCGCCTATATTCTCATGATGATAGGTCTTGCAGGCCTATATTTTGAGCTGGCCCATCCAGGGGCTATATTTCCTGGTGTGATAGGGGCTATATCCCTTATCCTTGCTTTTTATTCCTTTCAGACCCTGCCCGTTAATTACGCCGGTCTCCTGCTCATTGCCCTGGCCATCATATTCTTTATAGTCGAGATCAAAATGCCGAGCTATGGTATCCTATCCATTGGGGGATTGATTTCCCTGGTCTTAGGGTCTATCATGCTGTTTGAGGATGTGGGGGTTTCTCTAAAGCTGATGATGCCGACTGTACTCTTAGTAGGAGGGTTTTTTGTTGTTGTGGCGGGATTGGCGTTTAGGGCCTACCGGGTTAAGCCTAAGAGTGGGATGGAGGGTCTTCTTGGAGAAGTGGGTTCTGTGAAGGAACGGATCGATCCTGAAGGTCTGGTTTTTGTGCATGGCGAGTACTGGAGAGCAATAGCCCAGGAAAAGCTTGAGCCAGGTGAGAAGGTAGAGGTAATGGATGTCGATGGTTTGGTTTTGAAGGTCAAGAAAGCCACTGATCAGAAATTTTAATTATAGGGGGATAAAATGTTCTACATTCTGGCAATAGTGCTGATTGTGCTTTTTCTTTCAGCAGCTATTAAGATCTTAAAGGAATATGAGAGGGGTGTTATTTTCCGTCTTGGCAGGGTGATAAAGACCAAGGGTCCGGGGTTGATTATTCTCATCCCAGTCATTGATAAAATGGTTAAGGTAAGTCTGCGTCTTGTGGCCATGGATGTGCCGGAGCAGGACGTAATCACAAGGGATAATGTCTCTATTAAGGTAAATGCGGTTATCTACTTTCGGGTTATGGACCCCACCAATGCCACAATTGTGGTTGAGAATTACCTCTTTGCGACCTCACAATTGGCCCAGACCACATTGCGAAGTGTTTGCGGACAGGTGGAACTAGATGAACTCTTGGCAGAAAGGGAAAAGATTAACCTACGGTTGCAGAGTATTTTGGACAAACACACGGATCCGTGGGGAATAAAAGTTACAACCGTTGAGGTAAAGCATATTGATCTGCCTGAAGAAATGCAGCGTTCAATGGCCCGACAGGCCGAAGCCGAACGTGAAAGACGGGCCAAGGTTATTAATGCAGAAGGTGAATATCAGGCCGCCACTCGGTTGGCAGAAGCAGCCGGTATCATTAGAAAGCACCCCGAGGCCCTGCAGTTGAGATATCTGCAAACAATGAGGGAGATGTCTTCTGAGGGTAATACAACGTTGTTCTTTCCGGTACCGATTGATCTCTTGTCGTCTTTTACTAAAGCAAAGGAATAACGCCAAAGAAGAGAGACTTATTTAGATTTAATATAGTTCGCCGGTTTTGTATTCAGCCATCTAAATATTCTTGCGTTTTATTATTGATCAGACTTAGGAGGAGAAATAATCAAACGAGTATTGTAATAGGGAGTAGAAAAAATACTATGAAAGAAGCGATAAATAAAGATGAAGTTCAGGAGGAAACCCAAGTTTCAGAAAAGTCCTTCGATAAAATGACGGTTAAAGAACTGAGGGAGATAGCCAAAGAGATCCCTGGGATTATCGGGGTCCATGCTTTGAAGAAGGATCAATTGCTGGCGGCTATTGAAGAAGACAGAGAGAGGGAAATTGAAAAGGCCAAGCAAAAAGAGGTGTCAGGGGAACCTCTCGATAAAATGACGGCCAAGGAGTTGAGGGAGATAGCTAAGGAGATCCCTGGGATTACCGGGGTCCATGCTTTGAAGAAGGATCAATTGCTGGAGGTTATTAAAGAAGCCAGAGGGATTAAGGATAAAAAGCCTGCAAAAAAGAGAATAAAGAAGGCAGGTAAAGTGGCGCTGAGTGTGAAAGATTTGAAGAAAAAAATTGTACGACTTAGAGGGGAAAAAGAATTAGCGCGAAAAGCAAAAGATTGGAAAAGGCTTAATATTTTACGTCGCCGCATGAATCGAATGAAAAAGCAAACCAGAAAAGTCGCTCACGCCTAAGATATTATAGATTATCGAGCAGGTCTCCAGGCCTTGAGCATCTGGGGCCTGCTTTTTTATTGTTCCTTGAAATTTGTTTATTAATATCGTAGCGCCTTTAAAAAGAACCATTACTAAAATATAGGGACTCGATGGTTTCTTTCAGAGGAGCATAGGGAGATAGGTCTTTTAAAATGAATTACAGGGACATGGGGCTTTTAAGGAAGTCGTCCCGCCTAATTGCGGGATCGAACGCCCCCTAAACCTTAACCATGGGTACGGTATGGACATCGGCATATGGGTCTCCTTAAGAGCCACAATATTTATGTCTCATTCCATAGTACGGCACCAAGTCTTTAACAGCAGTTCAGGCACAGCCCCAGTAAGCAAACTTTGTGGTTGAGATTTTCTTCTGTGCCTGTCCTGGGTTTAATATTAAGATAATGGGGGCGTTCAAAAAGCTGATGATGAATTCTGGATTGTGTCTCTTAAGGAGACCCATATGTCGATGCCTGAGTGAATTTTAGAGCTAAACAGTTACGTGGTATTAAGTATGTCAGAAAAAAAGAGTTTTAATAAACAAGTTAGTACAGTAGCCATTATCCCTGCTGCCGGATCGGGAGTCCGTATGGGTTGCGATCAGGCAAAGCAATTTATGCAGCTTGACGGTAAACCCCTCCTAGCTGTAACGCTTAAACCTTTTCAGCAGTGTCGGAAGGTGAGTGCAATCATTCTGGTTGTTCCTCCAAGGGACGTGGATTACTACAAGGAAGAAATAGTAGAACGATTCAAATTTGATAAGATCGAAAAAGTCGTTCCCGGGGGCAAGATGCGCCAGGAATCTGTAAGGTTGGGACTTGAAGAGGCAGGAGGGGATTACGGTTTGGTTCTTATACACGACGGCGTGCGCCCTGTCATTAATACGAAATTTTTAGAGCGAGTTATTGCAGCAGCAAGGATCCACCGCGCAGTGATCACAGGACTTCCTGCCAAGGAAACAGTAAAGGAGGTCAACAGCCGTAAAGAGGTTATAAGGACTTATAAACGCAAGGATATATGGTTGGTACAGACCCCTCAGGTCTTTCGTTATGAAGATATTTTTGAGGCTCACAAGAGGGCCTTACTTGAGGGTTGGAAAGAAGCTACGGACGACTCTCTATTAGTTGAAAAATTGGGGGTTCCAGTTAAGGTAATCGAGGGATCTGAGGATAATATTAAGGTAACAACCCTTTATGATTTTGAACTTGCTCGGTTTATAATAGGTCGCATAAGAAATGCTGGAAGCTGAAATATGATTTTGAAGATCGGTACAAGGGGGAGCAAGCTGGCCTTGGCCCAGAGCCAGTGGCTAAAAAAAAGGATTGAGGCCAGGTATCCCCATATTCAGATTGAACTGATCAGGATCAAAACTACTGGTGACAAAATTTTAAACTCTCCATTAAGTCGAATCGGAGGCAAGGGGCTTTTTGTGAAAGAAATAGAAGATGCCCTTATAAGAAAAGAAATTCATGTAGCTGTACACAGCATGAAGGATGTCCCTGCTCGGTTGCCAGCGGCACTTATGCTTTCCACTTTTCCTGAACGGGAAGACCCACGTGATGCCCTAATATCAATAGGAGGCCGAACTGTTGATGAACTTCCACAAGGATCAGGAGTGGGTACAAGCAGTTTGAGAAGATCAGCTCAACTCCTTCATATGCGGCCTGACCTGAATATGGTCCCATTGAGGGGGAATATTGACACACGCCTTCGCAAATTAAGATCCGGCAACCTCCAGGCAATTATTTTGGCAACGGCAGGAATAAGGCGCCTTGGACTTACAACCCACATCACACAGGTAATTTCTCCAAAAGAAATGTTGCCAGCTATCGGGCAGGGAGCGCTTGGAGTGGAGGTAAGGCGCGGTGATGAGCATACAATAAACCTACTTGATTTTTTAAACCATGAAGAAACAGAAATGACTATCAGGGCTGAAAGGGCATTTTTGAATAAACTGGAAGGAGGTTGCCAGGTCCCGATTGCAGCTTTTGCCCGTTTGAGCGGTAAGAATTTGCATTTGGAAGGTATGGTGGCAGAGCTGGATGGATCCAAGATCATCAGGGATGAAATTTCTGGTGAAAAGCATAGGGCCGAAGAATATGGAATCGAGTTGGCTAGGAGATTGCTCGATTCGGGAGCAGACAAGATACTGGCACGTATTTATGGAAAAAATTGATTAAAGGAATAGGGCAACAATTTAGCGCTTTGAAAAAAATCATTAGCGAATTATAGTGGCTCGGGGGGCATTGGAAGACCTATCTACCAATGCTTTAGTGAATTTCAGAGCTAAACAGTTATGGATTAAGGTATTTAGAAAGGAATTATTGGCAGTCAAGAATGACGCAGAATAAAAAAGGTAAAGTTTTTCTGGTAGGAGCCGGTCCTGGTGATCCTGATCTCATGACACTTAAGGGAAAGGAATGCATTTCTCGGGCTGATGTTGTCATTTATGATCATCTGGCTAACCGCTCTTTTCTTGAGTATGCCAAAGATGAGGCGGAGTTGGTTTATGTAGGTAAAAAGGGCGGCTGTCATACAATGAGCCAGGAAGAGATAAACAGACTGATTGTAAAAAAATGCCAGAAAGGACAGTATGTTGTAAGACTTAAGGGAGGTGACCCATTTATTTTTGGCAGGGGTGGTGAAGAGGCACAGGAATTGGCAAAGGCCGGTTTGGATTTTGAGGTAGTGCCGGGCGTAACCTCGGCCATCTCTGTCCCTGCCTATGCAGGAATCCCATTAACACATCGGGATTACACCTCTACAGTAGCTTTTATTACAGGCCATGAAGATCCCCAAAAAGAAAAAATAGATATTTCGTGGGACAAGTTGGCTACCGCCACTGGAACACTTGTATTTCTTATGGGAGTAGCCAATCTTGGTAAGATAGCGGAAAACCTTATCGCAAATGGGCGATCTCCGGATACGCCGGCGGCTGTTATCAGAAAGGGCACATTCCCAGAGCAGAGGACCCTGGTTGGAAAACTTCAGGACATTGCCCGGTTAGCTTCTAATAACAACATAAAACCTCCAGCAATAATTGTAGTAGGTGATGTTGTTCAGTTAAGAGATCAACTCAATTGGTTTGAAACAAAACCACTATTCGGAAAGCGGATTATAGTAACCAGGGCAAGAGAACAAGCCAGTGGTTTCTTAAAGGCGCTATACCGTTTAGGCGCAGAATGTATTGAATTTCCCACAATAAGAGTCATGCCTCCGGAAAGTTGGGATGCACTTGATAGAGCTATCAGAGGCTTAGAGAACTACCAGTGGCTGTTGTTTACCTCTGTAAACGGCGTGAAATATTTTCTTGAGCGCCTTGAAGCCCTTGGTAAGGATGTGCGGGATCTTAGAGGATTAAAGATTGCAGCAATAGGTCCAAGGACTGCTGAAACCTGGCATCGCTTCGGGATTAAACCTGATATTATTCCTGATGAGTATCGGGCCGAGGTTGTGGTGGAATGCTTCAAAAAATGGAGTATTAAAGGGACGAAAATTTTGCTTCCCAGGGCATCTCGAGCAAGGGAGGTCTTATCTGAGGAACTTATAAATATGGGCGCTGAGATTGATGTTGTGCCGGCCTATCAGACCATTAAGCCTGATCAGGATACAAGGCACCTATGGGATAAGATGGGAAAAGGGGCCATAGACATGGTTGCCTTCACCAGTTCTTCCACTGTTATTAATTTTCTTAAGATGTTTAATGTAGATAAACAGCAACTCAAAAAATGTATGGCCAATGTTACTGTGGCATGTATCGGGCCGATAACAGCAGGGACTGCTCAGGAAAACGGTCTCACAGTGGATCTGATTCCTCCCAAATATACTGTTGAGTCCCTTACGGACGCCATTGTTAAATATTTTTCATCTCAATGATTAGAGATGGCTAAATATTCATATCTGATATTCACCGTATTATGTCACTCTTCTGATAACTTATCCGTCTTTTCATGGAATTATTCTGATTTGATCTCAAAAAATAGTCCCTCCACATTTTCTAATTCTTCTCCATCATCTTTCATTCTATTAAAATAATCGTTTTCGCCCAGCAGATATGTAGAGACAAATATTTTTAGCTGTTTCAATTCACCTCTGCTTTCTCTTTTCCGGTTTATCCCATTAAAAACTTTATTAAAGTTATTCACAGCACATGGGTCAAACCAGACCCCTGTGATTAGTTCGGATTCAGACAAGGTTTTCTTCAATTTTTTGCCAAGATAATTAAAGTGCGGCCAATATGTTTTGCTTACTATCCATCCTAAAAACCTGTTTGATGCAACAATAAGGAACAGACTGTGTCTGCTGTTACTCAATTTTGCTGTTCTCTCTAATGCCTTGTAGTTAAATGAGGCAAATGATATATGTTTAAAAACTTCTTCAGCTCTTTCCTGTGGGTATATTTCTAACAATTCATCAATGACATCCAAAGCTCTTTCAATCACTGCTTCATCCTGTTTTTCAAGTTTTTTAGAATCATCACATTTTATCTCTATATAAATATGCTTGTTCTTCTTGTAATACTTCTCATCAATGAAGCATTTCAGAACATTTTCTAAAGTGTTTCTTTTAAGATATTCTACTGCACAGGTCTCCAGGTCATTTCCCAGTTTATCATGAACAACGAATACGTCTTTAATACCTTGATTTATGACGTTTTCTTGATCTATTTGAATGTCAATCTCAATAGCATCTAAACCAAATAACTCGAAACTTTGCTTCATTAATTCCGAAATATCGAGTTTATGGGGTCCAATCTCCCCTGGGTCTTTCGGATATTGTTCATAATTACCCGCTTGATGACCAATTGCCGAAAGCCTCTTGCCTTCAGAAATATTCAAATATCTTTTAGTCCTCTCTTTATATGATTCAATCTTTTCTTGGACATTCTTTTTTGAAATAGCGCCGTATGGAGTTTTACAGAGCGCTGAAAATTTCAGGAATCTATTAGATGCCATTTATTTCTTGCCTTTCAGGATACAATGTTTATCTTCACATTCAAGAAATTGCGGGTCATAATGAAAATCACAACATGGTTTATTATAGTATCCGAAAAAATATTAGATCACAAGTCAGGTAATATTTGAAATTCTTCTCTGTATCCTAAACTTAAATATACTGCACAGAAAATTTTATATATTTTATTATGCGGTTACGAATATGAATTTTGATAATAAAAGCATGATTATTTCAGGAGGAGACTTAAATACCTCTTTACCACTTGAGGCCGAGGTGGTTCATAATGGAGATGTTGGAGGCATTAGCGTGCTAAATAACAATCAGCTTTCATTCACAAAGGAGTTCAACAAGATGGTGGATGAAATTATAAAATTATCAGTCAGTTAGGAAGGTTTTTCATGGCAGAGATTAAGGTTTGATAAATTATCATTAGGATGTTGCAAGAGGTAGGAGTAAACATTATGAGCCGTGACTTAGATGATTTTGTTCAGGATTTACAAAAACAGATTTTCGAAGAAACAAAAGCAGCTTATGGCGAGGTATTCTTTGAGAGATGGCTTAATCCGCTTCACATGGGTAAGATTGATAATCCTGATGGATATGCATGTCTCACTGGCTCTTGCGGTGATACTATGCAGATCTTTTTGAGGTTTGAGAATGGCCGAATTAAGGAGGCATCTTTTAAGACGGATGGTTGTGGGGCAAGTGCTGTTTGCGGTTCATTTGCTGCCGAGATGGCCATCGGAAAAAACACGGATGAACTCTCGGAGATCACCGGAGATAAGATTTTGGAGAAATTAGGAGGCCTGCCCAAGGAGAACGAACATTGCGCCTTTCTTGCGGGAGAGAGCCTTCAGGAAGCCCTTAATGATTATATGATTAAGAAAAAACAGTAAGGAACATGAAATAGCCACCATGCATGTTCCTGATCCCTCTGGTTCTCTCGTCAGCCACTTGGAAAAGACTCCATAACCGTTTTTCCAGTATCAGATCCTTGTGTGTTAAGATACGACCCTTCATTTCTTTATTCCTTTTATCTCTGAATTTCCCCAATAGATTCTTGTGAAAAGCAGGTAAGTTTTAGGCAATTTTAATGCAAAGCCCATTGTTTTGGAATTGTTGCTTTACTATGCCTTAAACAAAGTGTATGAAAACTCAGTTATTAAGGGAAAAAACAACAATAGTAAGGCATGAGGTAAAAATCCAATGAATCGCTATCTACCACTGATTCTATCAGGTGTTCTTTTAAATGCATTGGCCCAAATCTGTCTAAAACAGGGAATGAGAGAGATAGGTCCTTTTGGCTTTACGTTCAGTGACTTTATGCCGGTTGGATTTAAGGTGGCATTCAATCCCTTTATACTCATGGGTATGGTATGCTACATAGTGAGCATTGTTTTATGGCTTATGGTCCTCTCAAGGGTAGATGTGAGTTATGCCTATCCTCTGCTTAGTGTTGGATACATAGTAGCGGCCCTGGCTGGGAAGGCATTTTTTGGTGAGGCCCTTGGTGTAGAACGTTGGGCCGGCATTTTTGTGATATGTTTTGGGGTCTATTTAATATCACGAAGTGTGTGATGAAAAAGCATATATAGGTTCTATCCTATCAATGCACTTTTAGTGAAAAGCTTCGGATATATAAAAGAAAATTTTTTGCCAAAAGGAAGAAATGGAGCATGAGAAGTGAATTCCTGCCATTTTCGCGTCCGTCAATCACAGAGACGGATATTGCTGCAGTTGCCGATGTTCTTCGCTCTGGCTGGATTACTACTGGCCCTAAGAGTGCCGAATTTGAACAAAGATTCTGTGAGTACATCGGTTGTCCTGGAGCAGTGGCGTTATCTTCGGCAACTGCTGGAATGCACCTGTTGCTCAGTGCACTTGGCATAGGGCCGGGAGATGAAGTGATTACACCGTCAATGACATGGGTTTCTACCGTTAATCTCATAGCCTTAGCAGGCGCAACCCCCGTATTTGCGGACGTTGACAGGGACACATTGATGGTCTCCAGTAAAACCATAGAGGCATGCTTGAGTAAACAGACCCGGCTGATTGTTCCTGTGCACTTTGCCGGTGCTCCGGTTGATATTGGTCCTATCCGCCGAATCGCAAGCAAAAGGGACATTTTCCTCGCAGAAGATGCTGCACATGCCCTTGGCACAGAATACCTGGGAGAACGTATCGGCCTGAAAGGCACTTCGATTTTCTCTTTTCATCCTATAAAAAATATTACTACGGCAGAAGGCGGCATGTTCTGTTCCAACAATCAGACCCTTCTGGAGCGCATTCGTCGATTAAAATTTCATGGGCTTGGCGTGGATGCATATGATCGTCGCACACAGGGACGGTCACCTCAAGCTCAGGTGCAGGAGCCAGGATATAAGTATAATATGACTGATATCTCGGCAATTCTCGGTCTGAGACAATTGGAACGAATTGACGAATTTAACAGAAAGAGGGAAGAATTAGCCAAAAGATACCGTGAACGACTAAAAGAGATCGATGAAATCCTGCCGCTTTCAGACCCTTCCTATAATATAAAGCATGCCTGGCACCTTTTTATCATGCGCATTGATATTGATAAGGCTGGGCTCACAAGGGCAGATTTCATGCATGAATTGAGACAGATGAATATTGGAACCGGAATTCATTTCCTTCCTGTACACCTTCAGGACTACTATATAAAATCATTTGGGACTTCCCGGGGTATGTTGCCTAATACTGAATGGAATTCAGACAGGATATGTTCATTGCCTCTCTTTCCAGGTATGACCATTGATGCCGTTGATGATGTTGTTGATGCTATAAAGGAGGTTTTAAAAAAATGAGCAAACCCTCTTTCGTATCGGTCGTTATTCCTGTTTTTAATGAGGAGACCAACCTTGAAGAACTTGTTTCACGGTGTCTGAGGGTTTGCCGTATGTTGGAAAGGCCATTTGAAATTATTTTTGTTGATGATGGCAGTACTGATAGATCACCGGAGATGATCTCAGAAGCAGCAGAGCGCAACGTTGACGAAGTCGTGGGTGTACTTTTAAACAGGAATTATGGCCAGCATGCAGCAGTGATGGCTGGATTTGCTGAATCACGGGGTGATGTTGTCGTTACGCTTGACGCTGATCTACAGAATCCACCCGAGGAAATCCCTAAATTGATAACCAAGATTGAAGAAGGGTTTGATGTTGTGGGTAGTATTAGGGTCCCGAGACGTGATACTGTTTTTCGTAGAGTTGCTTCTTCTATGATAAACAAAGCTGTACAGAGATCTACTGGAGTCAACATGCACGACTATGGGTGCATGCTGCGGTCTTACCGGCGGCATATAGTTGAAGCAATGTTAAAGTGTCATGAGCGGAGCACATTTATTCCTGTACTTGCCAATAGCTTTGCACGAAACACGACAGAGATCGAAGTGCATCATGAGAGGCGCGCCGGGAGCGAGTCGAAATATGGATTATGGAAGCTAATTAACCTCCAGTTTGATCTTTTGACAAGCATGACGATTTTTCCGCTACGCCTTTTGAATGTACTTGGTGGAATTATATCTGCTGCCGGGCTTGGGTTAGGCATACTCATTATTGCTATGAGATTGATTTATGGAACTGAGTGGGCAGCAGAGGGTGTCTTTACGTTGTTCGCTATTCTCTTTATTTTCATAGGCGCCCAGTTCCTGGCTATGGGTTTGCTTGGTGAATACATTGGGCGGATTTATCAGGATGTTAGGGCGCGTCCTCGATATTTTGTACGACAGGTTGTGGGAAAAGTCAGGCCGGAAGAATAAGGGAATTTGAAATTGGGAGGTCTATATGAAAGCGATAGTCTTTGCTTATCATAATATCGGTTGTGTCGGGGTGAAAGCTCTGTTGCAAAATGGTTTCGAGATCTCCGCTGTTTTTACACACAAAGATGAATCCGGTGAGAATATCTGGTTTGATTCTGTTGCAGTGCTTGCCGCATCTCATGATATCCCTGTCTTTGCTCCTGATGATATAAATCATGCTATGTGGGTTCGAAAAATCAAGGAGCTTAAACCAGATATCATATTTTCTTTTTACTACCGAAATATGATCGGATCACCCATACTTAAAATTCCTCCAAAGGGATGTCTTAATCTGCACGGATCTCTTCTTCCTAAATATCGAGGCAGGTGTCCGATTAATTGGGTTCTTGTAAACGGAGAAAAAGAAACCGGCATTACACTTCATTACATGACTCAGCGACCGGATGATGGGGACATCGTGTGTCAGAAGAAGATCATAATATCGGATGATGATACCGCGATGTCCCTGCATGAAAAGGCGGCGAGTGCATCCTCTGACCTGCTCGACGAGATTCTTCCTAAGATTGTAGATGGTACTGCACCACGTGATCCCCAGGATCATTCGAAGGCCACATATTACGGTGGGCGTAGTCCAAAGGACGGAGAAATAGATTGGAGCCGGACAGCCGCAGAAGTCAGAAATTTAGTCAGGGCGGTAGCACACCCTTATCCAGGTGCATTCAGCTATATTGGTAACAGGAAATGCCTGTTCTGGGTGGTGACGGAAGTGTATAAAAGCAGTTACAGACAAGGTCCTGGTACTGTCGTTTCTACTGATCCGCTCGTAATTGCATGCGGAAATGGGGCGATTCGTTTAGATTTCGGGCAGGAGGAGGGAGGGGTATACATGAGCGGTATACAGCTTGCCCGCGAACTAAGACTCTTGAGAGACATGAAATTTGGTCCATCTCCGAGTAAAAAGTTGAATGCAGCCAGAAAGAAGAACGTCCTGATACTGGGCGTTGACGGTTTCATAGGGAATGCATTTGGTGAACGGCTTCTTGAAAGCGGAAAATACGAAGTTCATGGTATGGACCTGCGGTCAGACTGTATTCAACACCTTCTGGATAGAAATGGATTCCATTTTAGTGAAGGTGACATTTCAATTCACAGAGAGTGGATAGAATATCATATTAGAAAATGTGATATTGTAATCCCATTGGTGGCCATCGCAACACCAATCGAGTACACGCGGAACCCCTTAAGGGTGTTCGAACTCGATTTTGAAGAGAATCTGAGGGTTGTCCGGTATTGTGTGAAATATAAAAAACGGATCGTTTTTCCTTCAACTTCTGAAGTATATGGGATGTGCGATGAAGATGAGTTTGATGAGGATAATTCCAGATTGGTTTTGGGCCCCATTCGAATGCAGAGGTGGATCTATTCCTGCTGTAAGCAATTAATGGATAGGGTTATTTGGGCCTATGGGAAGGAGGGGTTGAGGTTTACTCTTTTCCGGCCGTTCAACTGGATTGGACCCAGACTCGACAGTTTAGAGTCCGCACGAATCGGGAGTTCTCGTGCCATCACTCAACTGATTTTGAATCTTGTAGAAGGGACTCCAATTAAACTCATTGATGGTGGAACCCAGAAACGCTGTTTCACGGATGTATCAGACGGAGTGGAGTGTTTATTCAGGATCATTGAAAACAAAGACGAAAATTGCGACGGACAGATAATTAATATCGGTAATCCAGACAATGAAATCAGCATAAGGGAACTGGCGGAGATGCTTATAACAAAGTTTCAACAGCATCCATTGCACTCAAAGTTTCCCCCTTTCGCTGGTTACAGTGAGATAGAAAGCAGGTCTTATTACGGTGTAGGTTATCAGGACGTTCAACACAGGAAGCCGAGCATCAGGAATGCAGGTCGGTTGTTAAATTGGACCCCCACAGTGGGTCTTGAACAGTCTGTAGAGCAAACTCTCGATTTCTTTCTGCGTGAAGCAATCAGCTCCGGAGAGTTCGGTGTTTTGCAAAGAGATGCAAAATGATGCGGTTCCTTGATCTTCATTTTACAAATACAACAGATTAGATGAGGTCAATATCTCATGATAGTAGGCCTCAGGATTGATGTTGACACCTTTAGAGGAACCTACAATGGGGTTCCGAGGCTATGTGAATTCTTAGCTAAAAACTCCATTAATGCCACGTTCTTTTTTTCTGTGGGTCCTGATAACATGGGCCGGCATCTCTGGCGGCTCATATGGCCTCTTTTTCTCTGGAAAATGCTTCGATCGAGGGCCCCAAATCTGTATGGATGGGATATTCTCTTCAGGGGTACATTATGGCAAGGACCTATTATTGGAAAAAAATTAGGAGATATAATTCGCTCCACTGCGGACTTAGGCCATGAAGCCGGTATTCATGCATGGGACCATCATGCATGGCAGGTACACGTTGATAAGATGGATAAAGATGCCATATACCGCTCCTTGAACATGGGCGTAGAACTGCTTACTCAAATTATCGGACGAGCACCAGTTAGCTCGGCAGCTCCTGCCTGGAAATGCAACAATCTTGTCCTAATGGAAAAAATCAAATTTTCTTTTCGCTATAACAGTGACTGCAGGGGAGAAAGCATATTCCGACCGATCGTGGATGGAAAGGAACTGTCCCAGCCCCAGGTTCCTGTTACCTTACCGACTTATGATGAAGTAATTGGGTATAAAGGTGTATCAAAGAAAAATTATAATGAATACATGCTTTCTCTACTTAGGCCGGACAAGCTAAACGTCCTGACTGTTCACGCGGAAGTTGAGGGCATGGCCTGTTTTGACTTGTTCGAGCAATTTGTTAAAATGGCTAAATCCAGAGGGGTATTGTTTGTTCCACTGGAAAGCATCCTTAAGAATACCTCAAAAGTTGGCCGGGCGGCCATTGTGACGAAGAAAGTTCCCGGTCGTCATGGATGGGTTTCCTGTCAGGCACCGCTGGAAACCTTGAAAAAGGAAGATGATCCATGAGGAAATCTTCCTTAGTAATGATAGGACTTTTTATTCTGATCTATATCTTGCCACTCGGAGTAAGGCCCATCTTTCTTCCCGACGAATTTCGGTATGCTGAGATTCCACGGGAGATGTTAGATTCGAGTGACTGGGTTGTACCTCATCTCAATGGTCTCAGGTATTTCGAGAAACCCGTGCTAGGGTACTGGCTGAATGCAATATCCATGATATTGTTTGGAGAAAATGCATTTTCCATACGTTTCCCGTCAGCATTGGTGGTCGGAATATCAGGGCTAATGATTTTCTACTTGGTACGAAGATTTGCAGATGGTTATTTAGCAGGCATTTTCTCTGCCGCAGTGTTTCTTACATTTATTGAGGTCTTTGCCGTTGGTTCTTTTAGTGTTTTGGATAGTATCTTTTCCCTGTTCGTAACAGCGGCTATGATCTCATTCTTTTTTGCATATATGGAAGATAAGACCAGAAAGAGGACTGGCTTTCTGGCGCTGTTTGGGGTATTTTGCGGTCTCGCGTTCCTTACGAAAGGATTCGTCACATTTGCAATACCTGTTGCTGCAATTATACCGTTTTTAATTTGGGAGGGCCGGTGGAAGAAACTTTTTGGTTTTTCCTGGGTTCCAATTATTATTGCTCTTTTGGTCATATTACCTTGGGCAGTGGCGATTCACCTCAGGGAGAGTGATTTCTGGCGTTACTTTTTCTGGGAAGAGCACATAAAACGGTTCATGAGCGAAAATCCCCAACATCCGGAGGCATTTTGGTTCTACATTCCTATAATAGCAGGTGGCGCACTTCCATGGACAGTTCTTCTTCCTGCAGCGGTTCCAGGGTTAAAGGGCAGGGGTCTTAAAGATCCGCTAATCCGTTTTGCAATCTGCTGGCTTTTGTTTCCCTTCTTTTTCTTCTCGGCCTCGTATGGCAAGCTCGGGACATACATATTGCCCTGCTTTCCGCCCCTTGCCATTCTCATAGCAGTAGGACTTCTGAACTACTTTAAACAGAAAAAGAGCCGGACTTTTAAGTTTTGCACATCATCCCTTGGTTGCGTTATAGGTGTCTTTGCTGTTACACTTGTTTTAAGTCAGGTGACGGATTTTTTAGGTTTTAGAGCCTATGGCCCTGCAGAGACCTGGAAATGGGTTTTTGGTACCATTGGACTTCTTACTTGGGCCGTGCTGTTGTTCCTTGCTGCCAAGGCAATTGATTTCCAGAAAAAACTTGTTCTGTACTGCATAACGCCATTGTTGTTAATGTTCAGTTCTCACTTTGTTATACCAAATCAGCCTATGGAGCAAAAGGCACCCGAAAAGTTTCTCCTCCGTTACTCTCATAGAATCTGCCCCGATACTGTTCTCGTTACAGATTATGAGTTGGTCAGTGCTGTAAACTGGTTTTACAAGAGAAATAATGTTTTCCTTTTTGCCTGGTGCGGTGAACTCAATTATGGTTTGAGCTATGAAGACTCAGAGCATCGCGTATTGACAATTGTTCAGCTTTTTCGGTGGATCGTCAATAAAGGTTCAGGAAAAGAAAGCATCATCCTCATTGTGGACAATAAACACTATATGAGATACAGGCACATTTTTCCGAAGCCACTATTTGAGGAAAGTGAAGGCAACTTGGTATTTGTCGAATTTTAGGTGATGTAAAGAGGTATTGATGACTTTGGTTAATAAATGGTTTTATCTGATTATTGGCTTTGTCGCGATTACTTCCGTTGTCTATGTATTTTCATTCTTGATTAATGATGAAATAGATTGGCAAATCCTGCTGTTTTTAAATCCAGATTATCCTATACCGGTTATCGATGAACTGATGGTCCTTATCACAGATTTCTCAATATTTATTTTTGGGTCCGCATTCTTCTTTTGGAAAATTGCCTATCAAGCTTCAAAACGTGATCAGAAAGCAAAAGAAAAAGCAGAAAAAATCCTGAAACTAATTGGGATAATTATTGCTGTTATTGCGGGTTCCGCATATTTTTGGGCGGATTATACGCTTTCAATTATTTTCTTTCCTCTCGCTATTATTATCTTCTGTGCATTCTGGTTTATTGGAACTACAATGACACGATATAATGAGGGGAAGCTTCGGCAGATTAATCGGCTCTTTTGGATTACTCTTTTAGCAACCCTGCTTACAGAGTTGGCAGGAGAAGGGATAATAAAATATCTTGTAGCACGGCCACGTCCACTTTGGGAAGGGTATGCTTCCTATAATGAAGGAATTAGGATTTTTACAGATGAAACTGTTAGGCTTGGATATTCTTATGTAGCAGGACATTCATCAGTCTTTTTTGCCTTGATAACTCCTATGATGTGGTTTGTTTCAAATAAGCAGATAAAGTTCTACCTATTTCTCTGGGCTTCGGCTCATGCATTTTCACGTGTATATCTCGCTGCGCATTTTCCTTACTGTTCACTTATGGGAGCTATTCTCGGCTTTCTTATGGCAACTTTAGTTGTAAAAATATTTGAAAAGTAATAAAAGGCAACTCTTTATCTCTTTGAAAGACATCATTATATGCTTAAACAGACATCAATTTTTTAAGAAGAAAAATTGTTACAAAGAAAAATAGCATCATAATCTTAGTTTGTCGAGAGCCAATAAAACTGTTATTATTTGTTGATAAAGAAATGAGTATATTGACCAAATATTTATGTAGGGAATTTTTTAAGCTTTTGTTTATCTGCCTACTCATTTTGATATTTATGTACTTAATGATTGATTTCTTCGAAAGAGTTGATAATTTCATTGAGGCAAAAGTGTCAAGAGATATAATGATCTCCTTTTTTGCTTATGAAATACCCTACATAGGTGTTCAGATGCTGCCTCCTGCATGCCTTATAGCTGTTATCATAATGTTTAGCACGATGAACAAAAACAAAGAAATTATTTCCTTGCAGATTTCTGGTTTAAATGTTTGGAAATTAATTCAACCCATTATCATTTCATCGTTGTTTCTTGCAACAGGCTTATTCCTATTTTCTGAAATAGTTGTTCCTCATACGAGTTCTAAAAGTAATGAGATATGGAGAATACATGTTGAGAAACGGAATCCAAAGCTATATTATGGACGTGATCATATCTGGTATAAAGGGCCTAATTGCATCTATTGGATAAGAAATTTTGATAACAAGAAAGCGGTGATGAAAGATCCAACTTTCTATTTCTTTGATCCTTTTTTCCGATTGGTCAAAAGGATAGATGGCCACGTGGGAGCCTGGAAAAATGGCAAATGGGAAATCAGAGACGGGATAATTTTGGAGGCACGTGATGACGGAGGTTATTACCTAAATAAATTCAAAAAGATCGATTTGAACATATCCGAAACGCCTGAAAGTTTTGTAAAGGAAGAAAAAAAACCAGAAGAGATGAGTTTCTGGCATCTCAAGAGATTTGCTCGTAGAGTTAGACAGGAAGGTTATGACGCCACAAGGTATTTTGTTGAACTGAATATAAAGATATCATTTCCTTTTATCATTGTTGTTATGGTGCTGATAGGTGCCCCGATTGCACTTGGGCAAAGAAAAGGAGGAACGCCTGTGGCAGTTACCTTAGGTGTGGCGCTCTGTTTTATGTATCTTGTTGTTTTAGGAATTTCCAGGTCCTTTGGTTTTTCAGGACTATTGCCACCCATGCTTTCAGCGTGGCTGGCCAATGGGGTCTTCTTTCTGCTTGGCATCTACTTGATGGCAAATGTTGATAGGTAAATGCGCATTTCATTTATATTGTTCCTTGCCCCTTTCCTTTTGAAGACTCTTTAACATTTGCCAGAGGTCCTCCACCTGCTTTTTGGTTTCCATCAGAGATCCTTCATTATGAATGACAAAATCAGCATATCCTACCTTTTCGTTGATAGGTAGTTGGGCCTTGAGCATATTTTTTGCTTCGTCTTTACTAATTCCATCCCGCTCGGAAAGGCGCTCTATCTGCTTTTCCTGGGGAATATATACAACAAGGATTTTATGAAACATGTATTGCAGATTTAACTCAATCAAGAGCGGTATTGTCACCTGAATGATCGATTCAGGGTCCTTTTTGGCTATCTCATTTACCTGCTTTATGAATTCCTTATAAATGTGAGGGTGGGTAAAGCCTTCCAATTTTCTTCTTTTCTCCATATTGCGGAAAACAATTTTAGACACTTTTTTCCTATCAAGATTGCCGTCTTCTTTAAGAACCTGTCTTCCAAAATATTTAACTATTTCTTTCCAGGCTGGTTTATCTGGTTCAACCACCTGTCTTGCAATATCGTCAAAATCAATGATAGGCGCCCCAAGCTCTCTTAACATATTCGCTACAGTGGTCTTTCCGCTGGCAATACCTCCAGTCACTCCAAGGAGTAGGCTGTTATCTTTTACCCAGAGCGTCTCTAATTGATCCACAGTTTCATAAGACATTGGAAATAAATGCTCCTATTTTTAGATAAAGAGCCTGTTATTTTAAGAAGCCATTTTTAACCCTCTCTTCATCAGCAGTATTAGTAATTTGTTGGCCAGGGTTTTGTCAAGGTTTAGAGGAATTTGCAGAAATTTACATCTGACTTTATGGTTATCGTTTTTAAGGGTTTGTTTAATATTGATTATTCTTGACCGGTAATAAGATATTAGGGTATTTGTAAAAACCGCTTATCATAAAGCGGCTTCACTTTATTGTTAATATTGCATTACGTAAGACTGGAGGGTCTATAGTGGAAAAAGGAACTAAAATAGATAAAGTATCAAGAATCCTGATTGTGGACGATGAGGAGTCTGTTAGGCATTTAATAGGCCAAATGTTAGAGAGAAGTGATTATGATTGTACTCTGGCTAAGGATGCGTCAGAGTCCCGTCAATTCTTGAAGGAAAAAAAATTCGAATTGATACTTTGTGACATAAATTTACCGGGAGAGTCAGGACTGGAGTTTACTCGGTATGCCTTGGCTGAGTATCCAGACACCGCGGCAATTATGGTAACCGCCATGAATGATCCACTAATAGCAGAAGAAGCACTGGAAATAGGTGTCTATGACTATTTAATAAAACCTTTTGACCGAAACGGAGTCCTAATCAGTGTTGCAAATGCACTACGTCGCAGGCAGCTTGAGATCGATAATCGTAACTACCGCCAGACACTGGAAAAGATGGTTGAAGAGCGCACGGCTGAACTTCAGAATAGTGTAAAAAAGTGGCAGAAGGCATTAGAGGGAAGCATTCATGCCATGGCGTTGACCGTTGAAATGAGGGATTCCTATACTGCCGGACATCAACAGCGGGTAGCTAATCTTGCTATTGCCATCGCCAAAGAAATGGACCTTTTAAAGGATCAGATTGATGGAATACGTATGGCTGGACTGATTCACGACATTGGGAAGATATCTATCCCAGCAGAGATCCTGAGCAAACCCGGAATAATCAATGAGATTGAATTTAGCTTGATAAAAATGCACTCAAAAGTTGGTTACGACATTTTGAAAAATATCGAATTTCCATGGCCCATCGCCGAGATAGTGCTTCAACATCACGAAAGAATGGATGGCTCGGGTTATCCTTTAGGTCTTAAAGATAAAGAGATTATTTTGGAATCGAAGATTTTGGGTGTGGCCGATGTTGTCGAGGCAATGGCATCCCATCGGCCTTATCGACCAGCCATGGGGATTGATAAGGCATTGGAGTTGGTTATAGAGAACAAGACCACCCTTTTTGACCCTGATGTCGTGGACGTATGCGTTAAAATCTTCAGAGAAAAAGGCTTTAAGTTAGATTAAGGGAGTGGCATAGGAGATATTATGCTTTAAGTAAAAGATGTGGATAAGAGTTTTGGTGGCATCATGGCGGTCTCCGGTTGTTCTCTGAAAGTCAAGGAAGATTCGATAACAGGGCTTATTGGTCCAAATGGGGCTGGTAAGACGACCTTATTTAATATAATCACAGGACACTATAAGCCTCAAGGGCAACATATCTTTCCAGGGGCGGGCGATTGACGGATTGGCTCCTCATGAGATATTTCAACAGAAGATATATAGAACTTTTCAGATTTCTCGTGAATTTGCGCATATGACTGTCCTGGAGAATCAATATAAAGGGTGCCTTTTCCGCACCTTATCCTTTATCCTATTAATATGTCCACGTCCTAGGCCTTTAACCTCGCAGCCTAATTCAAAATAGCGTTCTATCTTAGCATCATCCAAAATCCCAAAACAGTCCACAATTGCTGAGGGAGTACCAGTCATCTTGATTACATCATCTGGGATAAGATTTAGGTAAGGCTGATGTCGAACAGCAAAGACAACTGCGTCAGAATCTTTGAGGGCTTCTTCCAACTCGGTTGTCATACTAAATTCGTTTAGATGTTCCTGGTTTCGAAAAAACCGTGACCAACTTGCACCTACTGCAGGGTAGGTATCCTGTTTTTCAAGCTCCCACCAGTGCTTAACATAGGGATCATGGGCCTTGACTTCGGCCCCCATTTCAGTCAATTTCCGGACAATGATCTCAGAACCACTGTAGCGGGTATCTCCCACATCCTCGCGGTATGAAGCTCCGAGTAAAGTGATTTGTGAAGCCGCAACGATTCTCCCCATATTCCTTAAGGCATCACGTACCAATTGTGCTGCATGCAATGCCCTTGTGTCATTGATGTTAATGGCTTGGGAAGTTATCTTGAATATGTCGTCCTGAAAACCCATTAAATGCTTGTAGGCCCAAAGGCCCAATCCACCGTCTTTGGGGAGACAATAGCCGCCTATTCCAGGGCCTGGAAAAATAATATTATTATGTGTAGGTCTATGCCTTATTGCGTCTATCACTTTCGTGATGTCAACACTATTTGTCTCGGCAAACAGACTCCATTCATTGAGGAAGGCCAAAATAGTAGCCCTATAGCTGTTTTCCACAATCTTGCATGTTTCGCTTTCAATAGGCCTATCGAGGACAGTTAATGGATATTCTTCTACATTAAGTACTTCAGACAGAAACTTGGTAACTTTTTCCCTGCTTGTTTGGTTGATTCCACTGCAGACGCGCCAGAAATCCCTTACAGACTTAATATAATTTTTTCCTGGCATGACTCTTTCAAAACTATGAGTCAATAATGGTTCGTTATCCAAACCTCTGGCTTTAAATGCTTTTTTAATGAGGGGATAGGCCACAAATTCGGTGGTCCCAGGGGGAACGGTCGTCTCGATTAATATTAGGCAGCAGGGTGAAATCTTCTCCCCGATTATCTTAAAACTGTCCTCCAAGGCGCTTATGTCTGCAAATCCGCTCTTGAGATTGCCAAACTCCTGCTTGATAAAGTCGCATTGAACATCTACCACCAAGACATCGGCAAGTTTGAGCGCATCATAGGTAAAGGTGGCAGTCAGTGTCTGTTTATCGTTCACACAGCGTTCGATCATGGGAGCCACTTCAGGATCTTCAGCTTTAATAGGTGAAATGCCTCGGTTGAACAGCGGAATTTTCCAAAAACTTCTCGTACTTGGTCTCTGCATGCCGATAACAAATTTTGATGGTTTGCCAGTCTTTTTATCAACAGAATCGGCTACTACCGCTGCCATAACAGCGCCTACAAAACCCAGACCCATGACCAAGACTATTTCGAAGCCCTCTTCACGTTTGACCTTTACCAGCTTCTCCAGCCTCTCGTACTCTCTTGAGTAATCTTCTTCGTCAGGGATCTTGAATTTTTCTTCATCAGGGCTAATTGAGTATTCCATGAAATTATCTTTCTCCATTATGATTTATTTAAATGAATTCTGCAAAAAGTTATATTAAATTTTACCCTAACTAATGGAAAAGCTTAAATATGTCAAGCGATAAGGCCTTGGCCGAAGAGGAACCATCAGGAAAGACCTGCCAGACCATGATGGCCTTGGCTCGAGATGATGTTGTTGCCTCTTTACAAGTGTGGAGATCCTATAATTTTTGGGCCATCACAACCCTGTATCGGCGGCTGTAATCTTTAATCCGGGATGATTCCCCGTAATCCTTAATTTGCCCTATTAAAATAAGGGCTTTTTTAGTCTGATCGGGTGCCATTTCAAGCAGTATCATTCCCCCGGGGTTCAAAAAATGTAGGCCTTCTTTAAGAATCTTTTCGATGTAATACATTCCATCTTCCTTACCATCCAAGGCCGACTTTGGTTCATATTCGCGGACTTCTGGGGGAAGGTCATTGTACTCTTCACATGCAATGTAGGGCGGATTGGAGAGAATAATGTCAAACGTTATGCCCTGATTCATCAATGGGCTCCAAAGGTCCCCGTGTTTGAATTCGATTCTGTCAGCTACTCCATGTTTTTTTGCATTAAGGTTGGCCAGTTTGAGAGCACCTGAGGATATGTCTGTAGCCCAAATTATACATTCTTGGACCTCTTTGGCTAAAGATATGGCGAGGGCACCGCAGCCAGTTCCAAGATCCAAGACCTTGGGTGGATAATTTCCGAATGTTTCAAGGGATTTCACCTGGTTGATGGCCAGCTCAACCAGTAACTCACTTTCGGGCCTGGGTATGAGAACCTGCGGATTAACAATGAAGTCCAGAGACCAGAATTCCTGGACTCCGGTTATGTATTGCAATGGCTCATGCTGAAGGCGTCGTTTAATAAGTGAGCGATAGCCAGAAATTTCCGATTCGTTCAGCGGTTGGTCGAAATTGACATAAAGGGTTACTCTGTCGACGTTGAGTTGGTGAGACAGAAGAATTTCAGCGGTCAGGCGGGGATTCTCTATCTGCTTTTCTTTCAGGTAATCAGTCGTGACCTTTAAGAGGTTTTTTATGGCCCAGGTTTTGGGACTCATAACTCCCCTTTATTTAGCTTTTAATGCTTCGGTCTGGAAATGAGTGATCAAAGGATTGATAATTGGTTCCAGTTCTCCCTGTAGAATAGCCTCCAGCCTGTAAAGGGTAAGGTTGATCCTATGGTCTGTGACCCTTCCTTGGGGGAAGTTGTAGGTCCTGATTCTCTCACTTCTATCTCCTGAACCGACCATGTTCTTACGCTCCTCAGAAATCTTTGAGTGTAGTTCAGTCTGTTGCATATCCAGGAGTCGAGACCTAAGGACCTTCATTGCCTTGGCCTTGTTTTTATGTTGTGATTTTTGAGCCTGACTGGTTACCATGAGACCTGTTGGAAGATGAGTGATTCGGACTGCGGAGTCTGTCTTGTTTACATGCTGCCCACCTGGCCCGGAAGAGCGATAAACATCAATACGGAGATCTTCAGAGTTGATTTCAACATCAATTTCTTCTGCCTCTGGAAGGACAGCGACGGTGACGGCTGACGTGTGTATCCTGCCCTGGCCTTCAGTTTCAGGAACCCTTTGGACACGGTGAACCCCACTTTCATATTTGAGCCTGCTGTAAACCATTTTGCCTTCTATAAGAATAATAATTTCCTTAAAACCGCCAATGCCGGTGACGTGTTGGCCAAGGATTTCTGTCTTCCACCTTTTAAATTCCGCATATCGGCTGTACATTTTGAAGAGGTCAGCAACAAAAAGTGCGGCTTCCTCACCGCCTGTACCGGCTCTTATTTCCAGAAGGATATTTTTTTCGTCGTTTGGGTCCTTTGGTAGTAGATTCAGCTTGAGTTCATTTTCAAGCTGATTCAAGTCTGAGCGCAGTATTTCAATCTCATCTCTAGCAAGTTTCCTCATCTCTGGATCAGGATCATCTAATAAAGGTTGGTTGCTTTCGATCTCCCTCGTAACAGATTGATGTCTTCGGAATTTGGTTATGATCGGGGTCAGGAAGCTATGTTCTTTGACATATTTCTTATATGTTTCTTGATCTTGTATTACCTCAGGAAGACCCAATTGCCCTTCAAGCTCATTATAACGATGTTCAATTTCTTTAATTTTTGCAAACATCATAAATAAACCTTTTCCACAAGTAGGCCCATCGTACTCCAAGGATCAAGGAATGATGAATATTCTTTTGATTTACTAAAAGTGCCAAAATGTTCTGACCTTCGGTAGTAGAACTTTATTTTTTAGATTTGTTTCCTTTGTTTTCACTATCAAATTTGGCATATTTCCTTTTAAAGCGCTCCACTCTGCCAGCTGAATCTGCCAACTTCTGTTTGCCGGTGAAAAAAGGGTGGCACTTGGAACAGATTTCAACGCTTATTTCCTTTTTCGTGGAACCTGCTTCGAATTCATTGCCACATGCACATCGCACGATAGCTTTGTAATATTTTGGATGGATATCTTTTTTCATTTTTTATCCATTCCTCCTTTTTCCAGATATTGGTAAGTAGTTGAGTTGAAAAATGGTTACTTATAAAAACTTCTCGTAACAATTTTCTTCTTTGAAAAAATCATTCACGGATTATAAGGATATGGGGATCACCATTATTAAACTCAGGGAAGGCCCTGGCCCAGACCGATCATAACGGTTATATACTTAAAAAATCAGGGCCAACTTGATACATTGGCTTTACCAAATATACTAACGAGTTGCACCAGGGCAGGCACAGAAAATCTTTGCTACAAAGTCAACCTTCTGGGGCTTTTTTGAGAACTGCTATTAAAAACCTGGTGCCGTACGATGGAATAAGAAAAAAATGATTATGACTCTGTGTAAGAACCATTTCCCTATGCCTTAGTGAATTTCAGGACCACTCCGCCGTTCAATGAAACTTGGGGCCCGTTTTGGAGAATTTAGCTGAGCGAAGCACTGGCGAAAAAATTAGATAATTTTTTGCGTCTTTCTGTGCCCTTCCTAACCTTATTTTCAAAGAGCTAATTGTTACAGCTTTTAATTGACAATTTAACTACTCAACTATTTAATGAATTCCAAACTTTGACTATTCATTCATAGAAGCAAGAAACTCTTTATTATTTTCTGTCGCCTTGATCTTTTCAAGTAGAAACTCCATACTATCAACCGTAGTTAAAGGTGCAAGTAGTTTGCGCAATATCCAAATACGGTTCAGGTCAGGCTCATCTAACAGAAGTTCTTCTTTTCTGGTCCCAGAACGATTAATATCTATGGATGGGAAAACACGTCTATCAGTGAGCTTTCGATCCAAGTGTATTTCCATATTACCGGTACCTTTAAACTCTTCAAAGATAACCTCATCCATCCTGCTACCCGTATCAATAAGGGCAGTAGCAATGATGGTCAGGCTTCCACCTTCCTCGATGTTCCTTGCCGCGCCAAAAAAGCGTTTGGGTTTGTGGAGGGCATTGGAATCCAAACCTCCCGAAAGTATTTTTCCACTGGGCGGAACAACGGCGTTATATGCTCGAGCCAGTCGGGTAATGCTGTCCAAAAGGATCAAAACATCAAGCTTGTGTTCTACCAATCTCTTGGCCTTTTGAATCACCATTTCAGCTACCTGGACATGGCGCTGAGGAGGTTCATCAAAGGTTGAACTTATGACTTCAGCTTCCACGGATCGAGACATATCGGTTACTTCCTCCGGCCTTTCGTCTATTAGGAGCACAATTTTGTGAATGTCCTTATCGTTGGCGGTCACACTATTTGCGATATTTTGAAGAAGCATGGTCTTTCCGGTCCTGGGAGGGGAAACAATTAGCCCACGTTGGCCTTTCCCAATCGGTGTCATTAGATCCATGATTCTTGCAGAGTAATTTTTTGGAGTTGTTTCCAGCTTAATCCGTTCATTGGGGTAAAGGGGTGTCAGATTATCAAATAAGATCTTTTCTCTAGCCACTTCTGGATCTTCGTGATTGACTTTTTCTACCTTTAAGAGGGCAAAGTATCTTTCTGAGTCTTTCGGAGGCCGAATCTGACCGGTGATAGTGTCACCTGTTCTTGAATTGAAGCGACGAATTTGTGAAGGAGATATGTAGATATCATCAGGGCCTGGAAGGTAGTTGGCGTCAGGAGCTCTGAGGAAGCCGAACCCATCTGGCAGTATTTCCAAGACGCCCTCTCCGTATATTGGGTCATTGCGATCAGAATTTGCTTGCAACAGTGAGAAAATAAGCTCCTGTTTGGGCATCCCTGATGCTCCATTAACACCAAGCTTTTTTCCCATATCAGTCAATTCACTAATCCTCATCTTCTTAAGTTCTACCAAATTCATATTTCTTCTCCATTAAAATAAAATTAGGATTGCAAAATGAGAAGAACCCAAAAATTTGAATTCTATTGGAAGGCTAAGCAGGTCCCACGATATGAACTAAAACTGAAATGCATTAATAATACTATTCAGCAGATTATTTTCACTCCCGTTAGTCTGTGAGTTAGAAAAGGTGACTCAGCAGGTTAGTTAGGGCAGGAGAATTCTTTATTAATTCTTAGTATAATATCTTTATTTAGTTATGTCAAGACCTTTATTCAATTTATTCAATTGCACGGGAATCCAACATTCTCAGAGCCTTTAAAATACATTCCATATCATTGGGAATGGGTGCTTCAAATTCAAGATAATGTTCTTCATCAGGATGCATGAACCCTAAACACCTTGCATGGAGTAATTGTCTTTTTATTGGAATAAGAATCCCCTTTTTGCACAGTGGATGTCTTTTCCACCAGTTCAGGCCCTGTCCATAAACCTTATCACCCACTACAGGGTGGCCTATATGGGAAAGATGTACCCGAATCTGGTGAGATCGCCCTGTCTTTGTCAAGACCGAGAGAAGGGAAAAGCCGCTTTGAAAATCCTCAATTTTTTGCCATAAAGTAAATGCTCGCCTGCCTCCTGATTGCGCAATTGACATCTCTTTTCGCCTGATAGGATGGCGGCCAATAGGTAGATCAATTTTTCCCTCATGTTCCTTAACACGACCATGCACGAGTGTTACGTATTGCTTTTTCACAGTGCCGGACTTGAACTGGTCGGCAAGTAGGGCATGAGCCCGGTCGTTTTTTGCAACAAGCAAAAGGCCTGATGTGTCCTTGTCGAGCCTGTGAACAATGCCAGGCCGCAATATACCGCCGATCCCGGAAAGATCCTTACAATGTTCAAGTAGGCCATGAACCAATGTACCTGTGAGGTGACCCGGCCCGGGGTGAACAATAAGACCGGCTGGTTTGTTTAGAACAAGGAGTGAGCTATCTTCATAAATAATAGAGAATTCAATTGTTTCAGGTTTCAGAGCCGGCGTTGTTGGAGCTGGGATTAAAAGAAAGATCTCATCTTTTGCCTTTAAACTATAGCCCGGCTTTGAACGGCAGTTGTTTACCTTTACGTCACCGCTCTTTATGAGCGCCTTTATCCTTGACCGTGACAGACCGGTTGCACAGGAAGCCAAGAAGGAATCTAAGCGAACATCTTGACTGTCGTCAGGGACCTTATAGAGGAAGATACTGTCTGATTTATTCTCCACAATAATGCAGATAAGTTGGTTAAGAAAAAATTTTGTCGAGGTCTTCTTCTATTTGGTCTTCACCAACTTTTTTGGCAAGAGATATTTCTTTTACAAGAAGGCTTCTGGCTATATCCAGCATTTTTCTTTCACCAAAAGAGAGATCTTTTTCCAGCTTGAGGATCAAGAGATCGCGATAGACCTCTGCGACCTCAAATATGGAGCCGGTCTTGATTTTATCCATATATTCTCTATACCTTCGATTCCAGGTCTGATTATCAATGGTGACGTCCTTTTTTTTAAGAATGGAGTAAAGTTTAACGACTTCTGTGTCACCAATAACATCTCTCAATCCTACACTATTTACATTAGTTGTAGGGATCATGATAATCATGTCATTGTCAAGAATTCGCAAGACATAAAAGTCCTGCCGGCAACCTGAGATCTCTTGTGTCTCGATCTTCTCGATGATGCCAACACCATGCGCAGGATAGACAGCCAAATCACCTACATTAAACATTTAAACCCCCATAATTGATGGTTTCATAAAAAGCCTTCTAACCGGTAATTGCGAGGAGTCACCCAAGGCGTGTCGACGAAGCAATCTCCTGATTTCAATCTGTTACAATTAAGGAGATTGCTTCAGTTCGCTCGCAATGACATGCTGGTTGACTTTTTACGAGTTTATTATAATTAATTTTCGATAAATTCCTTTTACAAAGCCAGATTACTGGCCAAACATTAATATTTATATCCCTAAAAAGAAGCCTGCTGCAGGCAAAATAGGCGCAATCACGAGAGAAACCACTGACATCAATTTGATAAGGATGTTCATGGCTGGTCCAGATGTATCTTTAAAAGGATCACCAACAGTGTCACCGACCACCGCGGCCTTATGGTTATCCGAGCCTTTTCCGCCTAAGTTGCCTTCTTCTATCCATTTTTTCGCGTTGTCCCAGGCGCCGCCGCCGTTAGCCATAAAAAGGGCCAGAAATGCACCCATGATCGTGGCGCCTAAAAGCATACCGCCTAAGGTTTCTTTACCAAGGAGAAATCCTACTGCCACCGGAGTAAGTACGGCCACAAGGCCAGGGGCAACCATTTTCTTTAAGGCAGAGTTTGTGGCAATGGTGACACAAGTTGCTGGATCCGGCTTGGCCCCCTCTTTCCCTTCAAGGAGCCCAGGGATTTCTCGGAACTGGCGGCGGATCTCTTCCACAATACTGAAGGCCGCCTTACCTACTGCGGTCATAGTCATCGCAGCACAGACCATGGGAACCATGGCTCCGATAAAAGCGCCAATGACGACCATTGGATTTTTAATATCGATTATTTTAAGACCAGCCGCCTGTGTAAAGGCCACGAACAAGGCAAGGGCGGTTAGGGCTGCTGAACCGATAGCAAACCCTTTACCAATGGCGGCCGTAGTGTTACCAAGGGCGTCGAGGCTATCTGTAATTTTCCTGGTCTTAGGACCAAGCCCAGCCATTTCCGATATACCACCTGCGTTGTCCGCGATAGGACCGTATGCATCGACAGTCATAGTAGCCCCTACCGTTGCCAGCATACCAACAGCAGAGAGACCAATTCCGTAGATCCCAGCAGTCTGGAAACCTACAAAGGTTGCCACGCAGATGCCAAGGATAGGGAGATATGTGGACTGCATGCCAACGGCCAGGCCAGCAATAATAACGGTTGCAGGACCTGTCCCCGATTGTTTTGCGATACTGCGGATAGGAGGACCCGATGTGTAGTATTCTGCAAGAAGACCTATTGCAATTCCGCAAAGTAGCCCTGAAAACACAGCCCAGAAGGCACCCATAGGCATTCCAAGGTATTTTGTAATAACGATGGTGAGCACGATGAAAATGGCGGCAGCCACAAAAGTAGTGTATCTAAGAGCCCCTGCCGGGTTTCCTTTCTGGAAGGCCTTTATAGAAAAGACACCAACAAATGAGCTGAGCAATCCTGCCATGACAATCAGGATCGGCATTGCCATGTATTTCAATTTGATGGCCATTGGCGAAAGGCCCTTGAGCACAGGAAACTCGTTAAGGAACTCAGGTGTAATAGCAAGGGTTGCTCCTATGGCAATGGTGGCTATGACTGAACCCACGAAGGACTCGAAGATATCAGCGCCCATCCCAGCGATATCACCCACATTATCACCCACGTTGTCGGCAATAACGCCAGGATTTCTTGGGTCGTCTTCGGGGATTCCCGCTTCCACTTTGCCCACTAAGTCAGCACCAACGTCCGCCGCTTTGGTATATATGCCTCCGCCCACACGGGCAAACAGGGCAATGGAACTTGCACCCATGGCAAAACCGTTAATATATCTGGCAGTTTCAGGATCACCCCCATAAAACCAGAACCAGAATCCAAGACCTAAAAGACCGAGACCAGCGACGGCTAATCCCATTACAGAACCTGAAAAATAAGAGACATTTAGGGCCTTTGCCTGACCAGATTTGTTTGCGGCTTCCGCTGTTCGGGAGTTACCCCTTGTTGCGGAAGTCATGCCCGAAAACCCTGCCAACATAGAGCAGAAAGCGCCTGTTACAAAGGCAATAGACGTTCTCCACTCACCGAGCAGCAATCCTAAGAGGACAAATACAGCGGCTATGAAAATGACGAGAACAGAATACTCTCTTTTCAAAAAGGCCATGGCGCCAATATGGATAGCTTCCTCAAGTTCTTGCATCAACTTGCTGCCATTAGGCTGTTTTTTTACATAATTGTAGATCAAGAAGGCAATAATCAGACTCAAGATTCCCAGGAATGGAGCGTAAATGGTTAATGTTTGCATCAAGTTTTTTCCCCCTTATTTAGTATTAGTGTTCGCAGCTGATTTTACTCGTTGCTGATTCAATCCCCCCTGAAATGAACAGTTTACATGCATTGATTGCCATGTGGATTGCCTCTTCAATAAAACTTCTTTGTTCATCATAAAATGGTGCCAAAACATAATTTTCAAGAGATTCCTCATAACGTGGACGTCCTACACCGATTTTGATCCTGGGGAATTGCATACTCCCCAGATGTTGGATGATGGATAGTATTCCTTTATGCCCTCCTGCACCGCCTTTTCTTACAATCTTTATTCTTCCGACCGGCAGGTCCACGTCGTCATGGATAATCAGAATGTTTTTGCCTTCCAAATTATAATAGTTGGCAAACGCCCTTATCGACTTGCCACTTTGATTCATAAAGGTTAAAGGGCAAAGAAGAGCAACTTTTTTGTTCTCAAATATTGTTATGATATTTTTTGACTGAAAGCGACGACCAGATAGGCGTACTCTCAGTTCATTACTCCAAAGGTCAATTACCTTAAAACCTATGTTGTGTCTTGTTTCTTTGTATTGTTGTCCGGGATTGCCGAGACCTGCAATCAAATACACTTTTTATTTCTATTCTTCACCTTTTTTCTGTTGAGTTTGTTGCTCTTCAGGGCTATCGTCCTCTGGCTCGGCTGCTTTTTCCTCAACCTCTTCTACAATTTCTTCTTCGACCTTTTCTTCTGTAATGACAGAAGGTGCGGCGATAACAGCTACGGTCAGGTGCCTTTCTTCTATTGATGTTATCCCGTCTGGGAGTTCAATGTCCTCTATATGTATGGAATCACCAATGTCCAGGCCCGAGACATCTATATTAAAAGAGTCGATTAGCTTGTCTGGGAGACAGGATATCGTCAGTTCTCTTTTAACATGTTGAAGAATGCCGCCATTTGTTACTCCAACTGGAGTATTGAGTAGGCGAATAGGAATGCCGACCGTAATTTTCTTATCCATGGATATCTCATAAAAGTCAGCGTGGAGGTATATGTCCTTGGTAGGATCAATCAGAATATCTTTTAGCATTGCTTTTCTGGTTTCAGTACCATGATCTGATTTCACCTGAAGATTGAAAATAATATTTTCCCCCGAGTCTTGATTGATGATATGTTCAAGGTCAGGATAATCCACGGCTAACATAATGGGCTTAGTATCAGGACCATAAAAAATAGCAGGGATCTGATTATTCTTTCTAAGCCTTCTAGCGGCCCCTTTTCCTTTGTTTTCTCTAACTTTGGCAGCAAGCACTACCTGATCCATTTGTCACCTCCGATATTTTAAAACTCTTCATAGAGTGAGAACAAGGCTCACATCGTTTGCTTGTTTTTTGGCCTAAACGAATAGAGTGCTCACTGAATGAGAATTGTGAATCCTTCTAATAGTTTCTCCCATAAGTTCTGCTACAGATAAGACAGTAATTTTTTTGCACTCCTTGGCCTTGTTATTGAGCGGGATGGTATTGGTTACAAGCAGGGTGTCAATATGTGAGGAATCGATCCGTTTAATGGCAGGACCTGATAGGACTGCATGTGTACAGCAGGCATGGATTGCGGATGCCCCTTTGTTTTTGAGAGCTCCCGCGGCCTGGGTCAAAGTGCCTGCTGTATCGACCATATCGTCAAGGATAATTGCGGTTTTACCTCGCACTTCCCCGATTATATTCATAGCCTCTGCGACATTGGGTGAATCGCGCCGTTTATCTATGATGGCCAGGGAGGCATTGAGGCGCTTTGCAAAGGCTCGAGCCCTTTCCACACCACCAGCATCTGGTGAGACTATAACAAGGTCGTCTTGAAGATTGGTTTGAATATGCTTCAATAAGATGGGTGCAGCAAAGATATTGTCGACCGGGATGTTAAAATAGCCCTGGATCTGTCCTGCATGGAGGTCCATTGAAACGACCCTGTCTGCCCCTCCAACGGTAATTAGGTCAGCGACAAGTTTGGCGGTGATCGGAACTCTCGGTTGGACTTTTCGATCTTGGCGGCCATAGCCGTAATAGGGAATTACTGCTGTAATTCGTTCTGCAGATGCCCTCTTAAGTGCATCCATGATAATAAGAAGCTGCATAAGGTTGTCGTTTACTGGTGAGCAAGTGGATTGCAAGACAAACAGATCCTTCCCTCTGATGTTTTCTCCTATTTCGACTAAGGTTTCTCCGTCACTGAAGGCCTTGACGGTTATCCTGCCAGGCTCAATAGTGAGGTAATCACATATTTCAAGCATCAAAGTTGTGTTAGAGGTCCCACCAAAAAGTTTCATTTCTGTTCCAGATTTCATCACTGACAAAAAATAAGTCTTTGCTTATAATACAGCGAAATAACGTAACGTAAGGATACATATTAGGCTATAAGCTTAATGCTAAGAGCCATGTGCTAAATAATGGCTGGGGTGGGAGGATTCGAACCCCCGAATGCGGGCTCCAAAGGCCCGTGTCTTACCACTTGACGACACCCCAATCCCTTCACTACAAAAATATCCCCCAAATTCTTGGAGGAGAGATATTTTTTTGCCGATAGGGCCTGATCTTTCGAACTAAAAACACCAAATACACTGGGCCCACTGCCTGTCATCAAAGCGCCATTCGCCCCTGCATCCACCAATGATTTTTTAATAGTGTTGATGACGGGGTAATGAGTTGCTGTGACTGATTCTAAGTCATTTTCAAGTAAACTGGCGATGTCAAGCGGTTCTTTTTTAAAAAGATTAATTATATAGTTATATTCACCTGTTGTCAACTCTAATTTCAGATTGCCATAAACCCATGAGGTTGAGATGGAAAGGGCAGGTGATATAACAACATACCAAAATTGTGGCCAATTCCCTATAGGTTCTAAGATTTCTCCAATGCCATTTACAATAGATGGCCTGCTGTGTAAGAAAAATGGCACGTCTGCCCCTAAACTCAAAGCAAGATCCATCAAGTCCTGGGATGTAAGAGGATTTGACCACATTTCATTCAGTGCCTTTAGAGCATATGCTGCATTGCTGCTACCTCCGCCTAAACCTGCGGCTACTGGAATATTTTTGGTTAGTTTTAAAGATAGACCAGAGTTGATACCCGTCAGAGAAAAAAAGCTTTGAGCAGCTTGGCAAGCAAGATTTTTTTCATTATCGGGTACGGAATAGCCCTCACAGGCAATTGAAATCATTTGAGGTCGGGTTATTTTCAGTTCAAGGTGGTCGAACAAACTGATAGGTACCATGATAGACACCAATTCATGGTATCCGTCTGGCCGAAGGCCGGTCACCTTTAGTCGAATATTCAGCTTGGCAGGGGCGTAGACTATCTTTTTTAACGTTACCAAACCTCAAGTGTCAGGTAAAGGGTAGCACCTCCACGCTTGATCAAAAATAGAATGGTATCTCCCTTTTTGTAATCTTGAATCTTATTGT
>CAYRFN010000013.1:0-49333 GCA_964423495.1 uncultured Desulfobacteraceae bacterium | reverse complement strand
GCCCGCGAGAACCATAAGGCTGAGCGGCTTCCACACGCGGTAGCGGTTCCAGCGGCTCTCCTTGACTTTGACGATGCTTACAAGCGGGTTGGATGGGTTGATCAGATATAGTCGCATGTCGTGCAGTCACTCCTGGATAAGGATTTCATTTTTGTCCTTCCTTTCCTCAATGCTGGTTTAATGACTCGTTAAATTTACCCCTTCTTGTTTTCAGTAATTCGGATCCATCAACCCTATAATTAGGAACAAACCGCTTTCTTTATTGTCTCAAGATCAGGAGCCAATATCTTAGATTCAGGAATTTGAGGATCGTCTTTTTGTTCAAAAAACTTTCCTTTCAACCACCTAACAAATTTTTCATCACCTACAAAAGTTGGCCATTTCTTCCTCTCAAACACTTGGATAATCTCTTCCGAATCTTCCATCTTTATAAACTGCTTATACGCTTTTAATTGGCCTCCCTTCACGGTTGATAATAAGGAAAGAATGAAATCCTTGTGAAGCCAGTCCCATTTCTTGGACGAAGATAAACACCCTTTATGGCTACTCCATAGGTATTTTTCCAAGTGATCTTCAACACCTGCCTGCAAGGGATTTCTGTGTATGTAACGAACCAACTCCAGCAGATAGTCTTCACCTTCCACTAAAATCGACTTAAACCGGCCATCAAAACCGTGGCATCGGTTGAAACGCTGTGTATAGACACCGTTGATATGCCGCATGCATCGCGAGAGGTTCCCTTTAGGAGTATGGATGAGCAAATGGTAGTGGTTGGACATCATGCAATAGGCGGCTATCCGGACATCCCATAACTCAGTAGCGTCCTTGAGCAAATCAGTGAACATCAGGTAATCATTTCGGTCTTTAAAAATCCGATCCGATCGTCGGCCCCGATTCATTACATGTTACCAGGCTCCCTCATACTCTATCTTTAATGGCCTGCTTATCTTTTTTACATATCAGAATAGGGAACAAAAGTCAAACAGAGACTTGACCCTTTAACTTTAACGCAATGTCGATTAACACCCGTCTTTCGATCTCAACCGCGGCTTCCAACACCTGCGGAGAAAGTCCGATTCCTTGCTCAAAGCTTTTCCCCTCTATGCCATAAATTATGAGAGAAGGGGGAAGCCGATCGATAGCCCGTGCGAGCTCAACCGCCTCAGCGACGCCGAAATGGTGGGTCGAGCAGGGAAAAAACATTTTTGAGAGGGGCTCCCTGTGGGCATCAAAACGATGTATTTTTCCAGGAAGGTCCCCGGAATTCATGGCATCAATGATGATCACCACGGAGGCGCCACTCCAGGAATCCATTAACGACGTCCCTATCCCTACCCCCCCTCCAGATATCGAAACGGTCTCCGGCAGCTTTTTCTCCCTTAGCTTTTGGGCGACCAATGGCCCTACCCCGTCATCCCCTCTATACAGGTTGCCCACTCCGATGACCATGATTTCAGCCCCAATATTTAACATATGTCCTTTGATAAAATCGCGAAGCGATTTTATGTTTTCTCAATTTTCAGCTTTAAAAAGTGGCATGAGCATGAAATGCACGGATCATAGTTCCTGACCACCTGCTCGCACATCCATGTCAGCCTGTCCTGCGGGAGATCGATGTGCTCCTTAACAAAATGGAAGAGATCCTTTTCGATGATTTTCTGGTTCTGGGAGGTGGGTGGGACGATCCGGGCATCCAGAATGGTTCCATTTTCGTCGATTTGATATTTGTGCCAGCAGATCCCCCGGGGCGCTTCCGTACAGCCATAGGACGTGATTGCCCGGGGCGTAAGCTCCATGGAAGCGGCATCGGGCATCTCGTATTGTTCGATAATGCGCAAAGATTCATCACAGGCGTAGAGGATCTCCACGCTTCTGGCAATGATGCTTTTGAACGGGTTGAGGCACATTGGCTCAAGACCGGCCTCGCGGGCTGCTTCCCGGGCCATGGGAGACAATTTTTCGAAATTGAGGTTAAATCTCGCCAACGGCCCCACGTGATAGGCCCGGTGGCCCTTTATTTCAGCATGCAAAGATGTGGAATGCTTCACGTGATCTTCCCGGAAATGGTTCTCAAACTCGCTGATGGGGATGTTCAACCCCTTGTTAGAGACGAGATTCCCTTCAATGATGGCGTATTCCCCGGGGTGCTGGAGGGCTACGAATTCGTAGTCTTGCTCGAAATCAGGAAAGGGCAATGTGGCAACCCATCGAACGGTTTCAAGAGCCGCGTCACGCGCCCATTTGATCTGCTCTGACAGGGAAGACAGTTCCTGTTTTGTGGGAACCCGGTAAAACCCGCCCACCTTGATGTTGATCGGATGGACCTCACGCCCGCCGAGCAGCGTCATCATATCGTTGCCCACTTTCTTTAGTTGAAGCCCCCGCTGGACGACCTCCTTATGGTCCCCGGCAAGCTGGATGGCGTCCTGATAACCCAGAAAGTCCGGCGCATGAAGCATGTATACATGCAGCGCATGGCTTGCAATCCATTCGCAGCAATAGATCAAGCGCCGCAGGGCACGGGTTTGTTCGTCCACCTTAATTCCAAATCCCGATTCCATGGCCTGTATGGAACTCATCATATAAGCTATTGGACATATACCGCAGATGCGCGCGGTGATATCCGGCGCCTCCGCGTAATTCCGGCCCCGTAAAAAGGCCTCGAAAAACCGTGGCGGCTCGAAGATATTTAACTTGGCATCCACCACTTTGTCGCCCTTCACCTTCACAAGGAGTCCGCCTTCCCCCTCTACCCGGGCGAGATAATTCACTTTTATGTTTTTCCTATTTCTCATGGGCCTCACCCTCCAGACGGAACGGTTCCGCATTCGCATTGAATGTACGAAACAGGCGCATGATGTCCTTCTCCTGTACGCCGATTCTATTGTGCAAACAGTCACTCAATGACCTGGTGTTGGGGGTTTCCTTGGGGCCGAAACAGGCATAGCAGCCGCGGTGGTATGTAGGACACAGGGCGTCACAGCCTGCCTGGGTTACAGGTCCGAGACAGGGGGTTTTGTGAGCAACCATGACACACACATTGGCCTTTCTTTTACATTCCAGACAGACACTGTAGGTGGGAAGATTGGGCTTACGGGAGTTGAAAAACGCGCTGATCACCTCAATCAACTGGTGCTTGCTCACGGGGCATCCGCGAAGCTCGTAATCCACGGGAATATGGTCCGATATGGGGGTTGATTCGGCAAGGGTATGGATAAATTCAGGTCTTGCATAGACGATGCGGGTAAATGCCCTGACATCATTGAAGTTGCGAAGCGCCTGAATCCCGCCGGCTGTTGCGCAGGCGCCGATGGCGACAACCAACCTGGAGATTCGCCGAATCCTGTGAATCCGCTCCGCATCGTGGGATGTCGTAATGGAGCCCTCTATGAGAGATACATCGTATGGGCCTTTGATGATTTCCCTGAATCCCTCGGGGAAGTATGCAATCTGTATTGCCTGGGCCAGGGCGAGGAGTTCGTCCTCACAATCCAGCAGACTCAACTGGCAGCCATCGCATGAAGCGAACTTCCACACAGCCAGCTTTTTTTTCCTCCCGGATGGCATGTCACATCTCCGGTTTCATGAAAAGGTGTTTGACTTCGTCAAATAGAAATACCGGACCATCCTTACAGACGAAAGTCGTGCCCACCTGACAGTGCCCGCAAAAGCCGATGCCGCATTTCATATTTCGTTCCATGGAGACATAAATCCGGCCGTTGTCCAGGCCCCTTTGTGCCAGGGTCTGGATGGTGTAGTACATCATTATTTCCGGACCGCATATCATGACGAAAGTGTTGCGGGGATCCAGTTGTATCCTGGGTATGAGGAGGGTCACCACGCCCACATTTCCGCGCCATCCTTCCCTTGCACTGTCCACCGTGACATCGATCTCCAGATCGAATCTCCCACGCCATTGCTCCATTTGAGAGCGGTAAAGCAGATCCCCGGGTGTACGCTCTCCATAAAGGAGCATAACTTTTCCGTATTTTTCCCTGTTGGCCAGGATATGAAAGAGGACCGGTCTCAGCGGGGCGACACCAATGCCGCCGGCCACCAGCAGGATGTCATGTCCTGTAAGATTTTCTATGGGCCAGCGATTCCCGAAAGGACCTCGAACACCCAGTAAGTCGCCTTTCTTGAGCGTTCTCATCATATTGGTCACTGCCCCATAGGCCCGAATCATATGGACTATCTTGCTATCGTCGGACGGATCGCCGCTGATGGAGATGGGCACTTCACCGATCCCATACATGTAGAGCATATTAAACTGGCCGGCCTTGAAAGGGAAGCCGACATGATCATTCATGGGCACAAGATCAAGGGTGAAGGTGTCGTGTGTCTCCTTTTTGAAACGCTGAATGCGATAGGGCGTGGTGGCCATGCCGTCTTTGGTCGTTTTTTTCACTGCTTCCTTCCTTCAAGAATGTGTGCCATAGACATCCAAAAGCTGGAGCCGTGTGGCCTGCAAACGTTCCAGAACAACCCTTGAAAAACGTTTTAACAGGTCATAACCCAGACGGGGGTCTTCTTCCGCCCTTTCTCTTAAAAATTTTCCGTCCAAGGCAATGGCCTTTGTTGGCTCAATCGCCCGCGCGTCGAATCGCCGCCGGAAAGGGGGAAAAAGCCAGGACCAGCCTAAGACGTCCCCGGGGCTGAGTGTTTGAATGATCAATGAACCCCGCTGGGGCGCAAATATCTCAATGGCCACCTTTCCCTCTCGGAGAAGATGGGTCTGGCTGGCTTCATCCCCTTCTCGATAGATCATCTGCCCCGCCTCATAATGCACTTCACCTGCGCAGGAAGCGATGACTTCGAGCAAATCATGATCAAGTCCCTCAAAAAAAGGATGATCAACTATCATTTGTTCAAGCCTTTCCATAGGCTTCCCCCCCTCATTTTATCGATTTGCCGCGGAAATGCCCCTTTCTTCCTGGATGGCCTTCGCCTCCTCGGTGATATCAATACCGACCGGACACCAGGTAATACAGCGCCCGCAGCCCACACAGCCGAATATACCGAACTGATCCACCCAGGTTGCCAGTTTATGGGTAAGCCACTGCCGGTAACGGGACTTCTCGGATGATCGTATACTGCCACCGTGCATATAGGAAAAATCTCTGGTGAAGCAAGAATCCCATTTTCGCCAGTGCTCCGCATATTCACCATTCAAGGTATTGGCATCCTCGATGGTGTGACAGAAACATGTGGGACACACCATGGTACAGTTTCCACATGTCAAACAACGTCCCGCCACCTTTTCCCATCGGGGGTGGTCGAATTTCTCATAAAAAATGGCCTTGAGATTTGCCGTGTTGATGGTTCGCCCCATTTGTTTCGAGGCATCAAGGAGAATACGCCGGGTCAATTTCTGTTCCTCGTCACTTGCCTCTCTATGGGGTATCCGGCCAAGGACACGAACCCCCTTTTTAGTTCCCGCTCTGGCCGTAAAGAAGTGTTGGCCATTCTGCAACACTTCGGTCAGCACAATATCAAAACCCGATTTTGCCTCCGGCCCTGTGTTCATGGAGGTGCAGAAACAGGTGCCCCCGGGCCGGGTGCAGTTTACGGCAATGATAAAGGCGTTATTGTGCCTCTCGTTGTAAATGGGATCGGAAAATTCCCCGGTGTTAAAGACTTTGTAAAGGATCCGAATAGCATGAACGTCACAGGATCGAACCCCTAATAGGGCGTATCGGGGAATGTTGCCTTTTTCTTCGATCACCCGGAAGCCTTTGTGCTCCCGCTTTGCTCGCCACAGCCGCAGCAGGGGCGGATGAAGATACCTTTTAAAAGAGTCTGCCCCCACCACATATCCAAAAAAAGACCCGGTGTCGTTTTTGCTCAATCCGTAGGTTCCTGCATCCTGATCATCGTTCCATCCCATGGGAAGATCATCGATAGATTGAATCTGATCATATAAGACAACGCCGTTGCGGATTGTGGGGCCAATGGTTTTATATCCTGTATTTTTCAGCATGTCCAAAAGGCTTTGGATGTCTTTTGGCTCAATGAGCACTTCATCGTTTATCCTTAAGTTTAAATAAGGTTTCGCCATATATGATTTCACCTCGGGGTGGGCACCCATGGACCTCAAACACAAATGTTTTTTATCATAAAAAGCTAAATCCGTAAAGCGCATAATCCTGGTATCCATGCCTTTCGAGAAATGGTAACTAGCCTGAATGAAAAGTCATGTTCAGGCCAAATCCGAATACCCACCTGCCATCGTCATGTACGGCGGGCAGGTCGAAACCCGAAAATCGAAATGGTTCGACAGTCTCGCCATCCTGAGCAAAGTCGAAGGATAAATTCGAATATCAAATGACAAAATAATCCAAACAAACACATTGTAAATACGATGTTTCTGTCATTGGGACATTGGTATTTTGGTCATTGTTTCATCCGCCCTGGAGCGACGTGATGGGACCAGCTAATTGCTCCTGTGATAATATCGAAGAGGAAGCCAAAGCATTACATCATCGCACATTAGGTCTGGGACAAGGATTTCAAATTTTTGACCGAAAAAAACAAGGTATTCGGTCAAGCACTAACTATCGATCTATGAAATGAGAACGGTGTCACATGAACGATCAATGACCTAAAATGATACGAGAAATGGCGAGGCCATTGGAGGTTCTGGGCTCCGCGCTGGAATGACAAAGCGGTCTTTTAGGGAAATTGACTTTTTACTGGCGTCTTGATACATTCACATTCCATCCTACCTTTGGCTGAAGGCTGAAGAAATTGAACATCGGAGGGTGCCGTTCATCGTGTGCCTCGCAATACCTTCAAAGATAATAGAAATGGAAAATAGTGTGGGAACCGCGCTGTTTGAGGGTGTAACAAGAAAAGTGAGCTTGCTTCTCCTTGATGATGTGAAGATTGGAGACTGGGTCATCGTACACGCAGGCTTCGCCATCCAGAAACTGGATGAATCGATGGCCATGGAATCCCTCAACATCATACGCGAGGCTCTCGGTCTGGCCGACCAAAATGGTTGATCTCTCAGGATATATTTATCCATAGCCCGGCCTGCATCAAGATATGTCATGGTCAATGATTACGTGGCAAAATCGGTAAAAGTGAAAGGTCTTGTTCAAGGGGTCGGTTTTCGACCCTTTGTGTATCATCTGGCAAACCGATATGGTTTGAAGGGTAAAGTGGCCAATACTTCCTCTGGTGTATCCATCCACATAGAAGGGCCATCAAAAGAGGTAGAAAACTTTTGCCATGCCCTTGCAAAAAGCCACCCTGAGCTTTCCCATATCACCGATATTTCTATGCATTTTAAGGTTGTAAAAGGTTTCAAAAAATTCAAGATTGCACAGAGCACGGGCCTTCCCTCGAAATCTGCTCTCATATCCCCCGATGTATCTGTTTGCCATGCGTGCCTGCTTGAATTATTCGACCCACAAAACAGACGCTATCGATATCCTTTTATCAATTGTACCAACTGCGGCCCCAGACACACCATCATTCACGATATTCCATACGATCGGTCGAACACGACGATGAGGCATTTTGATATGTGTGAAAAATGCAAGGCCGAATATCGAGATCCGGGAAACAGAAGATTCCATGCTCAGCCAAATGCCTGCTCAGAATGCGGTCCCCGTGTCACCCTCTATGATCGCAACAGGAGGATTGTCCCCAGCCGAGATCCGTTAGAAAATGCCGCCGCCCTTCTTAGGCATGGATTTGTATTCGCCATCAAAGGCCTCGGAGGCTTTCACCTTGCAGTGGACGCTGAAAACGACCAAGCCATTGCTCGGCTCAGATGGAGAAAGCATCGCGAGGAAAAGCCCTTTGCGGTGATGTCCTATGATATCCATGCCATTCGAAAATATGCCCATGTCGGGATCGAAGAGGAGAAACTCCTTGAATCGTCCCAGCGTCCCATCGTGATAGTGCGAAAAAAAGAACCCCATCCCCTCTCGGATGACGTCTCACCGCGAAACAGCCATTTCGGTGTAATGCTTCCCTATACCCCACTGCATTACGTTCTTTTAAGCCATGATTTCACAGCACTTGTCATGACCAGCGGGAACATCAGTGAGGAACCCATGATCATTGACAACGAGGATGCTTTTGAACAGCTCTCTCAAATAGCGGATTTTTTTTTGATGCACGACAGGGATATATACTTGCGAAGTGACGACTCTATTGTCAGGCATACAAATGGTAAAGCGAGATTCATACGTCTCTCAAGGGGGTATGTACCCGTTCCCATCCCTTTGAAAAGAAGGGTTCCGCAGATCATTGCCTGCGGCGCACAACTCAAGAACACGGTTTGCCTCACGAAAGGCAATAATGCCTTCTTGAGCCAGCACATTGGGGATCTCGAAAACCTCTCGACCTATCGATTTTACGAGTCAACGATCACGCACATGAGACGGATTCTCGATATCCATCCCAGGATTGCGGCCCATGATTTCCACCCGGATTATATGAGCACTCGCTATGCCGGAGAACAGCGGGATCTTAAAAGGATCCCAGTGCAGCACCACCATGCCCATATTGCCAGTTGCATGGCGGAAAACCTACTGAATGGCCCGGTCATCGGAATGTCATTCGATGGCACTGGTTATGGCACTGACGGCAATCTATGGGGGGGCGAGATATTTGTTGGGACGCCTGAGAAATTCAGCCGGGCCGCTCATCTCGCCTATGTCCCCATGCCAGGGGGTGCCGCGGCAATAAAGGCGCCCTGGCGAATGGCCGTAAGTTATCTTTATGATGCTTTTGGAGAGCGGTTTTGGAACCTGGATCTCCCTTTACTTAAAGAATTAGAGGAGAAAAAAATCAGGATCATCCTGGATATGATTTCGAAAAAGGTGAACTCTCCCAACACCTCCAGCATGGGCCGTTTTTTCGATGGTGTTGCATCGATTGTGGGTCTCAGAAATGTGGTGTCTTACGAGGGGCAGGCCGCTATCGAACTGGAGACAATGGCCAAAAAAAAACTCAAAACGATCTATGACTACGAATGGGTATCAGGAGAAGTGCACCGGGGTCTGCCTCAGCCCATAGTCACCGGTCTTGTAAGGGATCTTGAAAAGGGTATCCCTGTATCGGAAATAAGCGGTAAGTTTCACATGACTTTGATTCACATGTTTTCAAAAATTTGCAGGGTCATTAGGAAGGAAAGGGGATTGAACCGTGTCCTGTTGAGCGGTGGCGTCTTTCAAAACGCATTGCTATTAACCGGATTGACGAGGGCACTCGAAAATAATGGATTTCAGGTCTTCGCACATCACCTGGTCCCCACCAATGACGGGGGAATTTCCCTTGGACAGGCCATGGTCGCTGCAGCGGTCTCAGGGAGGTAGATGATGCGTACACGTGACGACAGACAACCCGTGATGACTAACAAACCCAGCCATTACAGAGATTCCTCGATATCCCAAAGAATCGTTGATCTGATTAAAAAGGTCAGCAAAAAGGACATTCGTTTGATGGAAGTATGCGGCACGCATACCATGGCCATCTTTAGGAGCGGCATAGGCACAGTTCTGCCGGAAAACATCTCCCTTCTTTCCGGACCAGGATGCCCCGTATGCGTAACATCCCGTAATGAAATCGACGCCTTCATAGCGCTGTCCAGAAAAGAGAACACCATCGTGGCAACCTTTGGAGATCTTATGAGAGTTCCCGGAACAGGGTCCGCCCTTCAAAAGGAAAGAGCACAAGGGAGGGATATTCGCATGGTTTACAGCACTTTTGATGCCCTTGAGATCGCGAGGGAAAATCCCCGAAAAAAAATCGTCTTTCTGGGGGTGGGCTTTGAAACGACCGCCCCGACGGTCGCTGCAGCCATAATCTCCGCAAAGGAGATGGGAATTGATAATTTCTTCGTCTTTTCAGCCCACAAACTGATTCCCCCGGCTCTTAATACCTTGATGGAAGCCTTTACAGCTCGAGTGGATGGTTTTATACTCCCGGGCCATGTTTCATTGATTATCGGTGAAAAGGCCTACCTTCCTTTTTTTGAGACCTATCACATCCCCTCTATCATTGCAGGCTTTGAGCCAGTAGATATTTTGCAGGCAATATACACGCTTGTCCGTCAGATCGAAACCAATGAACCGAAACTGGAGAACGGCTATCAGAGAGCCGTCACCTATGGGGGAAATAAAAAGGCACAGAAAATAATGCAGACGGTTTTCGAAACCGTGGACGCGCAATGGCGCGGCTTAGGGAACATTCCTATGAGCGGGCTTAAGGTTAGAGAGGAATTCAGCGTCTTTGATGCATGCAGGATCTTCGAAATCTCCATCCCTCACTCTGAGGAACAAACCGGCTGTGCTTGCGGAGAGATCCTCACTGGTCTAAAAACCCCGCCGGATTGTCCTCTTTACAAACAGCGCTGCACACCTCTGTATCCGGTCGGACCCTGCATGGTATCCAGCGAAGGGACTTGTGCGGCTTATTACAGATATTATAGAGATAAATTCTCTTAAAGGGGATAGCAGTGAAGACAGATAGAATTCTACTGGACCATGGAAGCGGCGGAAAGGCAGCATTCCGCCTTATTTCTGACACCCTCCTTCCCACTTTTGACAATCCCATTCTTTCGCAACTGAATGATGGGGCGATAGTCGAAATCGCCGGGCAGAAATTGGCCTTTTCCACCGATAGCTATGTGGTGGATCCCATCTTTTTCCCAGGGGGAAATATAGGGGATCTCGCAATAAACGGCACAGTAAACGATCTTGCCATGTGCGGGGCAACTCCACTCTATCTCAGTATCGGATTGGTCATAGAAGAAGGCTTTCCCATGGTCGATCTGGAGAAAATACTGAAAAGTATGAGTTTGGCAGGAAAAAGGGCCAATGTGGAAGTCGTCACCGGAGATACCAAGGTGGTGCCAGTGGGGGTCGCAGACAAGATTTTTATCAATACGTCTGGAATTGGGCTCATTCCTGAAGGTGTTCATATTTCCAGCCAAAATGCACATCCCGGGGACAAAATAATATCGAGTGGAACCATTGGGGATCATGGCATTGCCATTTTGGCCCGCAGAGAGGGGATGTCCTTTGAATTACCGCTTTCAAGTGACACAGCGGCTTTGAACCATATGGTTGAAAGGATGCTTTCCGTATCAAAGGATATCCATGTGCTTCGGGATCCAACCCGTGGTGGGATCGGAACGGCTTTGAATGAAGTCGCTCAGAGATCAAATGTGGGGATAAGGATCGACGAAACCAAAATACCGATCAAGGATGAAGTGGCCGGCGTCTGCGAACTTCTTGGGTTCGATCCTCTTTATATTGCCAACGAGGGCAAGCTTATTGCTTTTGTGGGGGCCGATGATGCGGAGAAGCTCCTTGCGGCTATGAGGAAAGATCGCCTGGGTAAAGATTCATGTATCATTGGAGAGGTGGTAAACGATCAGGCCTGCTTGGTTTTTATGAAGACCCGCATTGGCGGAGACAGGATAGTGGACATGCTGACTGGCGAGCAGTTCCCAAGGATCTGTTGACGTCCCTTGAATGGAGGCGATACATGACGATATACTGAATTTTACAGGATTTGAACCGTTGTCAAAATAGAGCACCCATTTCTTGATCCCGAAATCCCCATCGCCAATAAGTACGGTGATTCCTTTAATCTAAAATATTACAACTAAATGAACAGATCAAATCTATTATCCTGACGGAGCGAGTTATCCGGTTGAGCATGAACGGCTTAGGGGAGGACCAGCAGCAGAAACACAAACCCAAACAGGCCCACCGTTTCCACGATTCCCATGGTTATGATCATAAAGACCAGTCTCTTCCCCTCGCCTTCAAAAATGGCCCGGCAGGCGCTCGCGCCGATTAGACCCTGGATCCATGCACTGAACAGTTCGGCCAAGCCCCCGGCAAGCCCGATGCTCAGGAGAGTGCCGGCGTGCTTCGCGGTAACGGGATTATCCCCTGTAATCAGGGGGGCGAGCCCGGACAAGCATCAGAATAAACCCGTAAATCGTTTGCGACAGGGGCATTTCGATGAGTATGATACAGGAAAAATTGAGCGGTTTTCCTGCCATCGACCTCCTGTGCTTATCACGCATCAACTCATCCCAAAACGACAGACTACAATATCATGAGGCGAATTCATTATTGACAAACAAGTCAAATCCCACTAAAGTTTTACCTCAAAAAAAAGCTCCTTATCACTTATAATCTTTCATGCATTAATATTATTCATAACTTCGCCACCACAATATCACTTGGATTCAAATAATAAGTACAACATTTAAGGTTATGCAGCCTGTTTAATGACTGTCTGAAAGAATACTTCATTGGGTGTCTTGAATCCAAGAGTTTTTCTTGGTCTATTATTGAGGCGATTTATTGCCATTTGGACATTGTCCTCTGTGATTGTTTCAAATGAATACATGAATCCGCCTTTCATATCGGAGTGAAATAATGAGGCCTATGAAGACCCTTTTTTTCTTACCCGCCTTTATTATCATCAACATGGCATTTGTGACCCAGACCCATTCTGATGACAAGCCAGTGGTGGGGTGGATAGAGAATATTAAAATTTATCCGGGAAATCTCCTAATACGTGCAAAGCTGGATACCGGGGCAAAAAATTCCTCCTTACACGCCACCCAAATCAATATATTTGAGCGCAATGGGGAGACCTGGGTAAATTTTTATGTGATCGATCGTCAGAGGAAAAAATTCAAATTTGAGAAAAAAGTCCATCGTTACGTTAAAATTAAGGAACGTGGGACGGCCTCCGCCCAGCGTCCGGTCATTCTCCTTGGGATTTGTTTGGATCGTATTTATAAAGAGGTGGAAGTCAACCTTGAGGACCGGCGCAATTTCAATTATCAAATGCTCATAGGCCGCAGCTTCTTAAAAGGTTCGGTCCTCATTGACGCTTCGGCAACATTTACCACGAAGCCAAACTGTGAAGGGATCCCAGGAAATTGAAAAACACGCACCTCTATTTATTGGCATCGATTCTCACAGTCATAGGTCTCGGCCTTTTTTTATACAAAGCATGGTTTCTTGGTTTTCCCCTGGTGCCCCAAAAGAAATCCTTTATATGGGACGTGGAGGCGCATGTAACCCTTAATGCGATCAATAAACCGGTCAAGTTATCATTGTTTATTCCTCGCAACACGGACCGGTTTATCATTCTGGATGAAAATTTTATCTCAAAGGGCTACGGGTTGACGACTGGGATCGAGATCGTTAATCGCAAGGCAATCTGGTCAATCCGCAAGGCCAAAGGTCAGCAGAGCTTGTACTATAAGGTCTCGATCCTTCGTGTTAGCCCCAGAGAATTACAGAGAAAATCGGCACCACCCGAGATCATCAAACCCGAATTCTCCGGAGCCCAGCTTTCTGCCGCCGAATCTATAATTGAAGCGGCACGAAAAAGGTCCGCTGACACGGACAGCATGGTGGCTGAATTACTCAAGCACCTCAACGAGCCACAAGCGGATGATAACGTCCATCTGCTTCTGGGCAAAAAGGCATCCATTCCTAAAAAGGTGAATTTGGCTGCGAAATTGCTGACATATACAGGGATTCCGGCACGATCCGTTCATGGTATCCGTCTGGAAGCTCAGAGGCGCGATGCCCCCATTGTGCACTGGCTGGAGGTGTATGACAGAAATCAATGGCGACCCTTTACGGCCATTGCTGGAGAGGCGGGCATTCCCGATGATTACTTGGCATGGTGGAAAGGGCCCCTTTCTCTGATTAAACAAGAGGGCGGTGAAAATCTTAAGGTGACGCTTTCGGTTATGTTAAATCTGGAAGAGGTCATTCGTGGCGTTATTGAAAGGGGAAAAAGCGAAAAATCCAGTTTAATTGATTTTTCCCTTTTCAGTCTCCCTATCAAGACGCAGACGGTCTACGGTGTATTGCTCTTAATCCCTGTGGGTGCCTTCCTGCTTGTCATATTACGCAATGTGATAGGGATCAAGACTTTCGGGACTTTCATGCCCGTGCTCATCGCCCTTGCCTTCCGCGAGACCCAGTTGCTATGGGGCCTGATACTGTTCTCTTTACTGGTCGCTCTCGGCCTGGGTATTCGTTTGTACCTCGAGCACTTGAAATTGCTGGTGGTTCCTCGCCTTGCCTCTGTCCTCATCGTTGTGATTTTATTGATGGCGACCCTCAGCATTTTGATGCATAAACTCGGGTTAGGGCACGGCCTTTCAATCGCCCTATTTCCTATGGTGATTATGACCATGACCATCGAGAGGATGTCCGTTTTGTGGGAAGAGCTCGGCCCGAGTGAAGCCTTACAACAGGGGGTAGGCAGTTTAATCGTTGCAGCATTCATCTATCTGGTTATGACAGTCAAGCATGTAGAACACGTCTTTTTTGTATTCCCCGAATTATTGGTTGTTTTGCTTGCAGGAACTCTGATGTTGGGGCGCTACTCCGGATACCGGCTACTGGAACTTCGTCGATTTAAGGCGTTAACCGAAAAAAGGCCATGATACTTAAACTTTCCAAACAACTCGCCGAGATTGGTTTGTTGGGGTTGAACAGGCGCAACGCCGAATACACCTTGAGATACAATCCAAGAAAGTTATATCCCCTGGTTGATGACAAACTGCGTACCAAGAAAATCGCCTTAAACGCGGGCCTTGCCGTGCCGGAATTGTACGGCATCATAGAAATTGAATATCAGATACGGAAGATGGATGCCTTGCTGCAGCCCTATCCTGATTTCGTCATAAAACCCTCCCGAGGCTCCGGTGGAAATGGTATCCTGGTCATTTTAGGACGCTCAAAGCAGCGCTATCGTCATATAAGCGGATCCTTAATCGCCCAGGCAGAACTCGGATATCATATTTCCAATATCCTCAGCGGGATGTACAGCCTTGGAGGCCAACCGGACAAAGCCCTGATCGAATACCGTGTCAAATTTGATCCCCTGTTCGAAGCAGTGAGCTATCAGGGGGTCCCGGATATTCGAATCATTGTGTTTCTTGGCGTGCCCGTCATGTCCATGGTACGTCTGCCCACACACATGTCCGGTGGCAAGGCCAACCTGCATCAAGGGGCGATCGGTGTTGGAATCAATATCGCGACCGGCACCACGCTGACTGCAGTCTGCCGAAACGATATCATAACCGAACACCCGGATACCGGTCATGAGATTACGGGACTTGAGATTCCGAAGTGGGAGACCTTGCTTAAGCTGGCGGCACAGTGTTACGAGCTCACCGGCCTTGGGTATCAGGGGGTGGATCTTGTTCTCGACAAAGACAAGGGCCCGCTGATTTTAGAGCTTAATGCGCGGCCGGGGCTCAACATCCAGATAGCCAACAGGGCCGGGCTGTTACATCGTTTGGTCCTTGTTGAAAGGCACCATGAGCAATTCAAAAGTGTCGAAGAGCGTATTGCCTTTGCAAAGAAGCATTTTTCGTAACGTTTATTTAATCAGGCAATATTGTGTAGCGGCCTTCGGGGTCATGAACTTCTCATAAAATTGAGATTTGCACGAGAGCCTTCTCGTGCAAGCGCCGCCACTTCTGCCCTTTCTGCCACCAGAAGAGAGTGGTGGAATTTGGGGAATGGTTGTATTAAGAAGTGCTCAAGGCCGTACCACACCGTCATTTCATTTTTAGCATACCAAAGATCCTCAGGAGATACTTCCTCTATGATCGAAGAGTCCTCTCCAGAAAAAAGATCACGGAAGATCTGGTAGATATGATGATGGGCTGGCCTCCGGCTCGGATAGGAGGCGAGTTCAGCCTCCGCCCCGGAGGGCGGAGATGTATAACCTTTCAACTGTCGTCCCTTCCACGAATATACAGCCCCAGCGCTACTTTCCCCAAATATGAGCACCTCACACCATCGATCCCATTTCCGCCTAAAATGGAGGACCACCACGTGATGGGTCGACTTTACCTGTTTATTTGTTTCTCTTGACAAAATTACTGACTAAACTAAAAATAAGACGATGAAAAGAAATAAGTTGATAAATCACCTGAAGAAAAATGGGGCATATTTGTTACGAGAAGGACGAAGGCACAGCATCTTCCAAAAAGACACATTAAAAACTGAAGTACCAAGACATAACGAAATTATTGACGAACTTGCAAGAAAGATTTGTAAAGATTTAGATATCCCTTTTGTGAGGTAAAAATGAAATATAGAGCTGTTATAAAAAAAACCGGCAAATGGTGGATTGGTTGGCTTATTGACTTGCCTGGCGTAAATGCTCAGGAAAGGACAAAAAAAGAACTTTTAAAATCCTTAAGCATTGGAGCCCAAGATATGTTGGCCACTGAAATAAATTTTGATCCGGACTCTCAGATGATGACTGTTGATGTGCCTGAACCGGAATGGGCACTTCATTCCACACCCCCAACTACATCCGCACATTTTACTTCCAAAATTTAAGAGACATGGAAGGGGCTCTGGTTCCGAAATCCAGCACTCCCTTCGCCTTTCTATCATCATTCGAAAAAAGGCCTATCTTTATAATGGAGAAATGATTTTTGTCTTGCCGGGCCATTTATGGGTGGATGAACCTGTTGTTCACTGCCTCTTTATTTAACGCGCCAGATACTGCGCCATTTATAGCATCAAAGATTCCTTCATTCCTATCTAAAACTGGGTGGCCTCTTTATGACCACTCCATTAATCGAAAAAGATCCTCAATGTTTTAATCAAAAGAATTCCTCGCAGCTCTGCTGCGGGGTAGTTCATTGACGTATTTAAATTGTCTTAAACCATCCATTTGAGTATTGAAAACGAGCCTTTAAGACCAAAATCAAACCCGATTTAAAGCCCTTTCATATTATCTAAAGACAGTCAGGTCGGTTCGATCCCGGTTCAATTGTGAGAAAAATGAGTTTACTTATGTCAGACATATCACAGGTTTTGGAACATATTAAAACGCTGATATTGGCAAGATATCACAGGTTAGAGGAAATCTAAAAGTTGAGATATTGAATTATTGAAGATTGTCCCGCTTTAATTAATCCTGTTATCCTGTCAAATATTTTCAACCGCCTTTAGGCGGTTAAGGATAAAAGATCAAAGCTTAACAGTCCTGGCGCAACGAAAACCCACAAGGTCGTACCTGTCGAGCGGGATGATCCAGAGGCGGAGGGCGCAGCGGCAGGAGTTAGCAGGAACGAACCACGAGCCGCCGCGCAAGACAGGCCCTTGATTCTCCTTTTCTTTTTGATCTAATTTAAAATCATCTAACTCCTCCTTGGATTCATAATCAGTCAATGTCCACTCCAAGACATTGCCACTCAGATCAGAGATGCCATTCGGCGTATTGCCTTGTTTAAAGATCCCTACAGGAGAGGTTTTATCTATATTTAACTCTACGTTATTACAGTTATTCTGACCCCATTCATTTCCCCATGCATACTCCCTTCCTTCATGTCCGGCTGCCGCTGCCTGCCACTGTTTTTCAGTCAAAAGCCTGTATTCGTATCCGTCACCTCGCGAAAAATTCAGCCATTGCGTAAAAGCATATGCCTCATACCAGGAAACCCCCACCACGGGCGAATTGGGGCACTTCCATTTTCTGTCGTTCCAGTATCTCGGCTGTTCCTCTTTCGTGCGCTTCAGCCACTTATTGCCTTCCGGGCTCCAATAATCTTTGTTCTTATATCCATCTGCTTTAATAAACTCTTCAAACCATGAATTGGTAACAGGATATTTGCCTATCTCAAATGGTTCGATCTTCAAATTCTCACCAATATCTTCAAGATTATATTGACCTCCTTCAATCTTCACAAACTCCTTTAAGTTCCTTGTATCCCCAAGCCAGCCAAACACCTCGCCTGCCTCAACCAGTATCTTGGGTTCCGGTGCAAAGTCTATGATACTTAAAAGTCTTTTTTTTGCTTTTTCCTCGACTTTCGGAACTCTTCTATCCTTGTGTATATCAATCAGGGAGTTGGAAGCAAGAAGCCATTTTTTGTAGGGCTTCTGATCCTCAACGCCTATGACATCTTCGATAATCCCTGATGCCCAACCCATATTCTCTATGCTAAGATAGCCTATATAAAGTTCAAGAACCTCTCTGTACCAATCATTCTCCCAGTAATCTTCAATGGCCTTTGTATAATCTCTACTGACATCAACGATGTAGCGGGCCGTTAAAAACTCCTGAAAAGTCAGGTGCCAGAAATTGTATTGGCCTCCCTCAAGTTTTAAGAGGCCGCATTTGGGCTCAATATCGTCAAAGGTCTCCTCAATCTTTTCTCTATAATCTTCATATGATTCTTCATCCCGTTTTTTATAGACCTGCATTAATGTATCAACAGCAAATGAGCGGTCAATAGCCCGGACATTCCCTGTGTGCATCTTAAAAGCGAGTCTCTTTAGATAATTATGCACCTTTTCATAGTCTGGGAACCTCCTGTATAAAAGATTATCGACAAATTTTTTATAGAGCTCGGCCCTTTGGCCCGGTAGCTCCTTTTCATCATGGTATAGTATGCATATGGCCGTAAGCATGAGCGGATTATCGATCAACTGTTTGATGGCTGCATGGTCCTTGATCTCACTAATCATAGCTTGGGCGGTCTTGCCACCTTTCCCCAGACCTCCACCATATAGATAAGCAAACCACTTCTGAATAAACAGGTTGACCTGATTCATGTCCAATGGAAGTATCCTGATATGTTTGTTCCCAAACCGCTTGACCGCGGCTCCTTCAATACCGTGTGGTCTGCTCGTGAAGACGATCTTGTTCCCTTTATATTTAATCCCAATGTCTGAAAAAGCATTTACAACAGGATCTCTGTTTTGGGGGCTCAACTCATCCAGTCCATCAAGAAGGATAACGGTCTTTCTGCTTTTAAGAAAGGAATTCACCGTTTCAATAAAAAGAACGCCATCCATCCTGGAGCTAAGATACCACTCCAGTATATCTGTCGATAGCTTTCTATTTTTTATTTCTTTTGTATCGCGATCAAAAAAATCATTAATATCTTTTAGAGATATCAGGATAGGCAAAAAACCTTGCATCCCCCCTATTTCACTTGTTTCATCGTCTTTTTGTGAAAGACAGTAGGCCATGTGTTTCAACAGAGTGGTCTTGCCTGAACCTGCCTGACCTTCAATGAGGATTTGATCCGATATGGATATTACGTCTTCTACATCAACCGGTTCCTTTCTTTCTGAAAGGTCATCTATTTTTATACTTTTTACCCCTGGCTCATATGCCTTGAGAGGGATAAAGATCTCGGGCAGGCTGAGGGGAAAGGCATCTCCTTTTTCGTACAGTTTATCTGCGTCCATATAACCATAGTTATCGATTATCCAGCCAGAATAGATAGTTGGAATTTCCTGTATTGTTACAAAGCTTGGTTCTGGTATGCTTTTGCCGGTCTCTATCATATCAAAGTCCTTTTTGCCGGCCTCTCCTTTCATTGAGTCTTCGCACCATTTCCTGTCGGCGCTTGAAAAGATCCTGAAATTCTGTCTAATCTGTTGGGATTCCCAATCCAAGGTTAGATAATGAAATGAATTAAGCCATCGACTTTCATGGTAACTGGCTCCAGCCTGAAAATAGTGGAAACTCACTTCCACGCCTTCCAGATAGCCCCCCTCCTCCTCATGAAGATGTCCATTAAGGATAATCTTTTTGTTAAATGATCGTTGACATATCCTACGATCCTCGCTTCCAAGCCAGGAGAGAGGGTGATGAAAGATGTAGATGTCGAGATCTGTCTCTCCCTGTTCTTTCAGAGCTTCCTCTGCCCTTTTGAGTTGGTACTCACCAATAGCAATCTCTTCCTTGTCCGGCGACTTTCGACACATCCATGCCGAGTTCAAACCCACGAGCCCTACCTTCTTTCCGCATTCAGGGCTGAATATATTAACAAAAGGAACCAGCCTGTTATCAATGCTTTTTAAATGAGGATAATTTGCTTCAATAAAGCCGAAATAGTCATTCATCCCCTTAAGCAAGTCAGACCTAAAGTCTTCATTTTCAAGCTCATCATTCAATTCCCTTATTGTGTTATATGCGGGTATATCTGTCGGTCTGTATCTTTTTCGGTTCACATCATGGTTGCCCGGTATGATGAATAAATGTTCATCAGCAAGTTCCATACTATCAAGAAGATCATCAAAAAAATTCTTTGCCAGATCATATTCAGTGCTGATGCCTTTATCAGCGACATCCCCGGTCACGACAACAATCTCCGGCTTTAGCCTCAGTTCCCGGTCCTTTTTCACCCTCTCGATTAAAAGGTCAAGCACCACAGACCTGTCAAATTTTTCTTCCACGTTTATATGAAGATCGGATATGTGAAGGATTTGAAAGCTTGACATAGGTCGCCTCCCATGATTATCAAATACAAATAGAACAGACCTGTCAGACAATTTTGGAATGATTTGCTTCCCCGGAGCTTTCGGTTGCCCTACTAACCCCGGGGAAGCGGGGTTATGATTTGTTCGTCAGCCTACAGACCGCCGAATCAGGAGCAGGGCTGGACTCAATTAAATGCACTCTCCTTTTCTCCATGAAGAAAAGAATTCAGGCTTTTGCAGGAATGCTCCCGCAAGATCGAGTACTGGCGCAACGAAAACCCACATTGTTGTTCCTGTTGTTCGGGTTGTTCCTGTTGCGGTTGGCGCAGCGGCAGTTGTTAGCTGGATTGTTCCATGAGCCGCCGCGCAAGACATTTGACCCTGCCCCAAGTTTTTGACAGGATTACAGGATGTTCAAGATCATTTCCAAATCCTGTTCATCCTGTCAAAAAATTTCAACCGCCTTTGGCAGTTAAGGGTAAAAGGCTAAAAGATCAAAGCTTAACAGTCCTGGCGCAACGAAAACCCCCATTGTCGTTCCTGTCGTCCGGGCCGCCCCCGTCGCGGCCGGCGCACCGGCAGCGGACAGCCTGACTGATACACGAGCCGCCGCGCAAGACGTATGTGTCTTTATCATCATCGTAAAAACTGTTTGTCCATTCCCAAACATTGCCAGACATGTCGTAGCACCCTTCAGGGCTGACGCCGTTTGGGAATCTATCCACCCTGCTCGTATGACCTATTCCGGATCCACTTGCACTTGAATTGCACTTTTCTTTATCAAACTCATCACCCCAGGGATAAACAAAACCTTCCTTACCTCTAGCCGCCCTTTCCCATTCCTGTTGCGTTGGGAGGCGATAGATATAGCCGTCTTCTCTTGAAATGGTCATCCATTTGCAAAAGGCTTCGGCCTCATACCATGACACGCCGACAACAGGATAATCCGGCTGGTTCCACTTTTCATCTGTCCAATATTTTGGTTTATGAATATTTTCTCGCTTTATCCATTCCCACCCTTTATTACTCCATAACTTCTCAGTTTTATAGCCGTTGTCTGCGATAAATGCTTTATATCTGGAGTTGGTTACAGGATAGACATCTATCCAAAAATCCTTTTCAATACTTGCCTTTGCCTTTTTATCGCCATATCGGAAATCGCCCGCAACGACTTTAACCATATCCTCAAAAAGAGCGCCCCTTTTCCTCTCCTCCGGTTTCTCTAATTCAACGAGCACCTCAACAATTCCGCTGTAAGTAGTAAGAACGCGAATGTCTTCTTCATTGCCTTTGAAATGTTGAATGATTTTTATCAGGTCTCTATCCCTACAATATTCATGTAAGGACTTGGGCACATCCTGCAACATCTCCTCTGTGATATCCCAACTGTCCGAGGCCCTAAGTTTTGTTTCAATGGAATGGATTTTTTCCCTTAAAAGGGAGATTATCGGTGGATTTTCCTTAAGGTCTCTCCAGAATTTTGGATAGACGTATTCAAAAATCCCGCAATGCAAGACAGATGAAGACTCTATCTCAATCCCTGTGTTTCTTATAATACCTTCCTTAAGACTCATATTGTTCTGAAAATGCTTGAGCTGTCTTGGGTTATTCTTGATGGCCGGCAATAGCACAGGCAGGTGGGTAATAAGATCATTGAGCAATCTGGAATCTGAGCCCTTTAAATAGGATTCAAATTCACTTTCGGTAACCTGGGGCAAGTTAAAGGTGACATTAACGATTTTGTCCATGAATTTCCCTGCATCATCTCCATAGTTTTCCTCCAGGGCTTTTTCAATGATATCAATCGCGGCACCGATTACAAAGACACATCCCGGCCTGTCCATAAACAGCTTGATGGTCTCAAGGACCTTTACGATCCTGGATTCCGGGCACCTGTCCAGATCGTCTATAAAGACAACCAAAGCCCCTTTTTTGTCATCCGGTTTTTCAGATACCTTTAATTTCGCGCGCCAGCTCAAATAGGTCCATACAATGTCACCAAAGAATTTCTGAAAGGTGTCATAAAATCCAAGCCTTTCCTTATATTCAAGCCCGGAAAAGAACTCCGATATATCAACAGTTGTAAGCTTCTCAATGATATTACTAACTACCTTTGACTTATTGAGGCCTTTTGTGAGCTCCTCAACCTTAGCCTTTGCGGCATTAAAAAAATTGTCCGCAGCCATTGCCTTGAATATCTGTTCAATGAGCGCGGCCAGGATCTCGTCCTCTTTATTGTATTTCCAGGCCTGAAACCAGACCGGTTTACATTTTCTATATATCTTCCTTTTTCTGTAATTACCGCCCTCAAGCAGGGATCTGACATTCTCCATTAGCGTCGTCTTGCCTGTTCCCCAGGAGCCATAAATCCCAATCACAAGAGGGGTGGCATTTTCTTTGTAGGCAATCACCTCGGCAATTGTCTTTGCATAGGCGTCAAATCCGAATGCCGCGTTATCCTTTTCAGGATTATCGCTGATGATCTTTATTGGTTTGTAATCTGCCATTGTCATCATTCCTCTGTGTTAGATTTACCAATGCTATTGGCCTAAATACTGCCATTTCGATACATTATATATCAAAAAAAGATAATTAAATCATATTTTCTTAATATCCCTAAGAGAAGATAAGTATCGAAAAAATATCGGAAATATTTCAGTGAAATTTGTAAAGGTAAAGGGGTCACCCATTAAAGGGCGAGTCACATCTTCGGTTGACTTATGTGCAAAAGAGGGGACATTCGTGCATAGCGTGCTTAGCCCAAAATCTCAAAGCCTTCTCATCTTGTGCTATCTGCTATTGCTTCGGTAAATATCAAGGCCTTGAGATCCTGAGGTACCCAAACCATATCGGCAACGAGGACGTAATTTCCATGGGTGTGCTCGTGGCAAGCCATATCTGCAACTTTGATTATAATAATTGCGATTCGTTGAATTAATCGTGTTTTCGATGTATGTTCACTACAAATCAAATTTTCGTGATGATGGCATAAAACATGCTGGATAGTTAATATCAATGTTAGAGCGCACGAACGAAGGAGGACGGCTTAACTCTACTTCCGGGCTTGCGGAGAGACAGCCAACAACGAATGCGGGTCAGACGTACCGACACACCAGATCATCGACGATGTTTCTTCTTCTTTGAGAACAGGAGGATTGGAGAATGGGGATCTTCTACGCACAGAAAACTGGCAGTGATATAGCCGTCGCCGTAGCAACGTCAGATGGGAAAGTAATCTACGATGGAGATGGCGGCGGGGGTAATGGCAACGGTCCACCGGAAATGAAGTGGGAGCGTGTCTGGATCGCCTTGGCAATTCTCGGGGTGTTGCTTGGGGTTGGAATTTGGTGCTCCATGAACAAGATCGAACCCTGGAACAGCATCTTGCCGGGCATCTTCGAAATCGGAATCGGGGGTGTATTCGGCATATTGCTTGGCGAAAATGTCGCCCAGTCGTAATTGCAACGCGATCGAGCCGACGCGGATAACCGATGGCTGAAACACCTAGCATCAGGTGACGCGCGGCTCAACGCGAGCGTTATCTCGCCCTGTGCTATCTGCTATTGATCGCAGGTACAGTGAATCCTTTGATAAGAGAATAGTATCATGAATATACCGAGGAGGGATACATAAAGAATATCCTATCATTTATGGGGGCTTTCTGGGGATCGGTGGCAGATGGAATAGGAATAGTTTCCATATACTGAGCAATGAATCGGACGAATCCTCCGCGAATAATTGAGCTAATGTTTTGGTAATACCACCAGATGAGTTTTGAATTCAGAAAACCAACGAGCCAAACCTCATCCGTTGGAATAATATAAGCTGTATTGCCAAAGAATGCTTTACTCTTATCCCATGTGAATTTCGGACTTTGTGCAATATCCGGGTAAATGATTTTAGGCCTCTCAAAGTCAGTATAATAGACACACAAGCACAGTTCCCAAAAAGCCAGGACCTCCAACTGTTCCAGCCTTATTTTTTGAGAGAGGCAACGGGAAAGGGGAAGTTGATCTGATCTGCCTCCATGAAAGTGACAGCGGTTATTTTATAAAGGGGTACCCATTAAAGGGCTAAAAATTTCTGGCCTAATTCAATAATTTCTTGTTTCTTTATTAAAATTTTAATATACTGAAAGATCTCTTTAAAATTTATTCTGACTTTTTGGCGTTAAAAAGATATATGTAATTCCATAATAGCTCGACTCAAGAGGATCATCACTATGGAAGATACTTATCCCCGCCCGGTAGTTAATATTCTAAAGGCAATTGATCTTGGCAACCTGACCTTCGATAAAAATATTTTCAGGAAGATGATCCTTGATCTTGTGTCAAAACATCTCCATCTTGACAGGGCGATCTTTGTGCTGGCGGATGAGAACTCAAGATTTACCGACTTCATGGTAAAAAATATCGATGAGATATGGGTTCAAAAATTTAAGGAGTATTATCACCAATACGATCCCTTCAAATTAATTTCAGAGACCTTTCACCGCAAGCAAGTCGTTAGGATGGAAGAACTTGTCGACCTCCCATCTTTTTTATATACCGAGTACTATAATGATTTTCTACGACCACAAATGGTGTATCATAAGGTGATTTCCTACTTGATCTCCAGAGAAAAGGCTCAAGGCGTAATCGGATTCTTTAGATCCAAGGGTTCCCAGAATTTCTCCAATGAAGAGATCGGTATTATATCAACGATATCCCCGTTTATAGAACATGCCTTGGATCATATCACTCTTCAAAATATTAAAACGCTTCAGGATAACATTGTTTCAATTATCGGAAATAATGGTTACGGCGGAGTGCTCATTTTTGATGATGCCATGAACCTGATATTTATGAACGATGAGGCAAAAAAGGTGTGCTCGGATTTTGAGGGGTGCGACTCCAATCGGAAGAGTGATGGATTTTCATCTGTTCCGCAAGTACTATTGAAAGATTGTCTGGCTCTAAGGGATGAGCATAAAAAATACCTTTGTGATAATCAGGGCAGCCCAAGATATAGAATTGTTAAAAGTCAAAGTTCTCAAAACTTTGCGCTTTACTCGAAAATATTCGACAAGAACATATATCCCGAACACTACAGGCTGTATGTAGTCTCAATAGAAAAGGTTAATAATGATTCAAATTTAAAGGAAAACAGGCTTAAGGAGATGTACCGCTTAACGGACAAAGAGATAGATATCCTTTCCAAACTCTCCAGAGGGCTGAAAAATACTGAAATTGCATGTGAACTCTTCATAAGTGAAATAACAGTAAAAAAGCATATTCAAAAGATTTTCAAGAAAGTCGGAGTCAAAAACAGGACCACTCTTATTCACAGAACTCTTATCGAACCCTTTCAACTCCAATAGAATTATGGCCAAACCAAAACTGCATAATTGAGAATGTTATGCTTTTTTTGCTTCTTTTGGTAAAAAACCCTCAAAATTATACTTTCGTATAATTTACATGGCAGGGAATATAATTTAGATATAGCTGGCAATTAATTAATATCCCATCGGCCATGTTAAATCGGGTAAACTTGCTGCTCGTCGGAGCGGAGCTCAGATCTCGAATCCGGTAAAGAGATATATGGCATAAAAACATTGACCGCGAACCGTCACAAACAGCATGGATAGGAAAACACATAATGGACAGCAATAAAGAAATTCTGCGTTTGGACAGGATTTGCAAGAATTTTGGCGGATTAATTGTCTTAAATGATATAGATATGAGACTTGAGGAGGGTGAATTGGTTGGCCTCATCGGGCCTAACGGTGCTGGCAAATCAACCTTGTTTAACGTTATAACCTCCCTTTACGCTCCGGACATGGGTGCTGTGTACCTGAGTGGAAAAAAGATTACCGGCATTCCTCCATATAAGTTATGTCATCTCGGGATCGCACGAACCTTTCAGCTAGTCAAGACATTTCTCAGCATGACGGCCCTTGAAAATGTACTGGTGGGGGCTGTCTACGGCCACAGACATTCCAAAAAGACCGCCTTGAACAGGGCCCTTGAGGCCCTGGAGCTTGTGGGGTTAATGGATAAAAAGGATGTGATCACCGCCCACATGACGTTGTCGGATCGCCGTCTTTTAGAGATTGCCGGGGCCTTGGCATCCATGCCGGTACTCACCCTCATGGACGAACCCATGGCCGGGTTAGACAGCTCCGAGATCCTAAAGATGATCGAGGTCATCAAAAGGGCCAGGAGGGAATGGGATGTGACGATCCTGTGGGTCGAACATAAGGTGGATGCGGTCTTCAATGCCTGCGACAGGGTGGTGGTCCTGGATTACGGTGTGAAAATCGCAGACGGAAAGCCAGAAGAAATTGCAAAAAATCCTAAAGTTATCGAGGCCTATCTTGGACAATCAACTACTTGATATTCAGGACCTGGAGGTTCGTTACGGAGATATCCGTGCACTCCGGGGCATCTCAATGGGTGTGCAAAAAGAAACCATTGTGGCCCTGGTCGGGGCGAACGGGGCCGGTAAATCTACATTGCTCAAGACCATTTCAGGAATCATTTCACCCAACAGCGGCCTGATACTATTTGCGGGAAAGCCAATAAGTAAATTAAGGCCCGCGGCGGTCGTCAATTTGGGTATCTCCCACGTGCCCGAAGGACGACGTCTTTTTGCAGACCTGAGCGTGCTGGAAAACCTGGAACTGGGGGCCTATCCCTCCCGATCCAGGCCCTTTTTTAAGCAATCTTTGGAAGAGGCTTATGAACTTTTCCCTGTGTTGAAGGCTCGAACCCGCCAAATTGCAGGATCTTTAAGCGGTGGGGAGCAGCAGATGCTGGCTATTGCCCGGGCGATGATGAGCCAGCCTGACATTCTGATGCTGGATGAACCGTCCCTTGGACTCAGCCCCATTGTCGTCAATACGATGTTCGGACTCATCAAGACCCTGAATGAACGTAAAGTAACCATCCTGCTTGTGGAACAGAATATCCATCAGGCATTGAAAATTTCCCATTACGCTTTTGTGTTAAAGACCGGGAAAATCACGATGGAGGGCAGAGGGGAAGAGCTGTTGTCCGATCCGGAAGTACAAAAGGCCTATATGGGGGCTCTGGGGTAAAGGAATATGTTCGATTATATTACATTTGATCTTCTTGCTCAGCTGTTGATAAACGGCATTCTTTTCGGGACCAGCTACGGTCTTGCGGCCATAGGACTCAGTTTGATTTTCGGTACCATGCGAATCATCTTCCTTTCCCAAGGCGCGATCATTATCCTCATGTCCTATTTTTGCTATTCACTTTTCGCGTCATTAACCATTGACCCCTATGTCTCCATCTTTATCCTTCTTCCCGGATCATTGCTCCTCGGTGCGGGGATCTACAACCTGCTCTTCCGAAGGGCCATGGCAATGGAGGACAAGAACATCTCTCTATTAATCGCGGTAGGCTTGATGTTTCTTATGGAAAACCTAATGGCCACCATATGGTCGTCCAATCCGGTGTCCATCAGGACGGACTATACGGCCTTTGGAATCAAATTCATGGGTTTAAGAATTTCCTTCACCCGTCTTATGGGATTTGTCATGGCCGTGCTTTCAACAATCGGGGTCACCCTCTTTCTGAAAAAGACCCTTGTTGGAAAGGCTGTACGGGCCGCGTCAAAGGATATGGAGGCTGCTACCCTTATGGGTATCACGCCCCATTGGGTCAACGGCGTGGCCTTTGCCATCGGAATCGGACTGTCGGCCATCGCAGGGATCGCATTGGCCACCACCTATTCCTTTGATCCCTACTTCGGATTCATCTTCAGCCTTAAGGCGATGATTGCCCTGGCCCTTGGGGGGTTAGGAAGTGTCGTCGGCGCGTTGCTGGGAGGGATTATTCTGGGTGTGATTGAGAGCCTGGCATCATTTTTTATCAGTAGTGGATGGGCTGATGCCATTTCCTATGGCGTGTTTCTCCTTGTTTTAATGTTTCGGCCCGAAGGGCTCTTTGTTCGCTCAGTTAAAAAGGCTTAAAAGATGAAAGAGAAAGATAAGACATACATTGGAATCGTGGTTGCCGTCACGCTGGTGTTGGCACTGGTACCGTTCGTATTGGATACGGAAAAATCCTTTATCGTCTATTTCCTGTTCCTTAGTTTCTGCTTAATCGTCATGACTCAGGGATGGAACCTCGTTGCAGGGTATACAGGTCAGATAAGCCTGGGGCAGCACGCCTTTTTCGGCCTCGGAGCCTATACCACGGCGATTATCTGGTTCTACGACGTGCTTGGTTTGAACTATTATTTCAACCCGATTGTAATGATCCTCAGCGGGTTGGTGGCATCGGTCATTGCGGTCGCCGTTGGTATTCCGCTTCTTTCCAAGCTCCACGGTGATTATTTCGCGCTGGGGACCCTGGGGTTGGGGGAAATCATTAAGGTGTTGTTTATCAAAGGGGGCGAATTCACAAAGGGACCCATCGGGATACTCCTTCCATCCTCAGTCTATTCCACTTTGACGCCCCATTACTGGACCGCGCTTTTTCTCGCACTCCTGGCGACGGCCGTTGTCTATTACATGTCAAGATCAAGAATCGGACTCGCCCTTGTGGCCATCCGAGAAGATGAAATGGCTGCGGAAGCGAAGGGGATCAACAGCTTGAAATATAAGGTCTTTGCGTTCGCCGTCAACGCGTTTCTCGTCGGGGTCTGCGGCAGCCTCTATGCCTTTTATCTGTTTCATGTGAACCCGGAGGGGTTCCTGATTTTGAAGTGGACCCTTTATCCAATCATCATGTGCGTCATGGGGGGGAGTGGAACGATCATCGGCCCTGTCATAGGGGTCTTTTTGATGAATGGCGTTTTTTCCTATGCTAATATCTATTTCCCTGCCATCCATCCCATTATGTCGGGAGTAATTATCATTCTGGTTATGCTTTTTATGCCGAACGGGCTTGTTCGAATAAAAAAAAGCGTTTAAAATAATGCGGAGCGGATCCCCGGTAGTTTTAGGTAGTTTTAATCCTTTAGAGAAGTCATCTGCGGTTGGCGGACGGCCATTCAACATTATGGCCGTTCATTTGGATAAACCCTAACAATGATAAGGAGGAGAATGAGATGAAATGCAAAAAACGTGTTAAATGGATGGGTTTGATTGTTTCCGTTGCGGCTATTTGCCTGATGCTCAGCAGTCCGGTTAAGGCTGCGACGGAAGAGATTGTCATCGGTGCAGTCATTTCCATGACCGGTGGGATGGCCGCGAATGGAAAAGAGCAGCTGTGGTCCTATGAACAGGCGATCGCTGACTACAACAAAAAGGGTGGTATTTACATTAAGGCGGCGGGTAAGAAGCTCCCGATAAGACTGATTGTGGCCGACGATGAGAGTGAACCTGCTAAGGCGGCCCAGGCCATGGAGACATTAATAAAGGTCAACAAAGCGGAACTGATCCTCTCCACCTCCCATGGCCCTTTAAACATTGCCGCTGCAAATGCTGCGGAGAAATACAAAGTGTTCTATATGATTTCGCCTTGTTGGCCGTTCCTGTGGCTTCCGAATAAATATCAGTGGTCCACACTCGTCTTTTTTACAGCTTCCAGCGCGGCGGAGCTTCCCTTTAAGATACGGAAATCTTTGCCGGAGTCCGAAAGATATAACCGGATCGCACTTTTGCTGGAGGATTCACCGGACGGCGCGGGCTTCGGGGATGGGTTTAAACACTTTGCCAAAGAGTATGGTATGACATTCGCTTTGCATGAACCCATGGCTATAGGCGCTAAGGACTACTCGGCCCAGATACTGAAAATGAAGGCGAAAAAATGCGATGCACTCTATATTTTTGGTTCGCCTGCGGACTGTATCACCATGGTTCGCCAGATGAAGGAATTCGGGGTAAGTGTGAAATATCTACACGGCTGGAAGGGCACCTGGCCATCCGAAGTTGCGGCAGCTCTCGGAAAAGATTCCAATTATATCCTATGCGACGGTTTCTGGTCGGAAGATTTTCCCTATCCGGGCGCCAAGGAACTTGGTGAAAGATACACCAAGGCATTTAAAAAGTACTCCGTCAGCGTGGGTTTGACCTATGCCAATGCCCAGATGATGCTGATGGCCATTGAAAAGGCACAGTCGGCAGATAAAACGGCTGTCAGGGATACCGTCCGGGGTGGAAAGTTTAAAGGGACTACCATGGGTGATATCAAATTTAATGATGCGGGATTTTCCCAAACAGAAAGTATCGCCGTTCAGTGGTGGGACGGGAAACATAGGCTGGTCTATCCGCCTGTCGAGGGAGGATGGAAACTCAAGATGGCGCCGCCATGGGATAAGCGATAGAAAATGTTGAAACCGACCCTCCTCAGAGGGGGTCGGTTTGTTTATTCACTTAGCACCTCAATTCATAAATTCGATGACGTATTTATTCAGACTTCGGCCAAGCTCATTCGAGGTCCTCGGGACTAAGTGTTGCCTGCGACGAGACATATCAATAAGCCTCTAGGACATGGGACATGCCGACGAGCTTATGCCGGATCGATCGAGGCCGAACGGCTCAAGTCGAGTCGCTCAGCCGAGACGAGTGAGCATTTGCTTGATTCTCAAATATTAAAATTCCTTGGAATCACTTCAGCCGGTAAAATTGCCGCTTTTGAGCAGTTTGCTGACACCCTGCTTGTTGATCGGGCTGTTAATCCCGGCGATTGATTATAATGATTAATTTGGCATTGAAATCTACGTCCTATGGGCGTGGTGATGTGTATTGGCTATGCCAATCCCGAATGGGCTTGGTAAAAAAGACCCCTATGGGGTCAAATCAAAGCAGGCCCGCCAGAACATATGGCGGGCTGGCCCTTCCCCGCGGAAGCGGGATGTTCCATAGGTCAGGGTATTTACATGGCACGGTCTTGTACCAGGCAGATTTTTTAGAAGGAGGGGAAAATTGGTACAGAAGGAGTATTTTCCTCAGGAAATTTTTTCAGGGGGTGAGCCATCCCAAAAGCCTCCCCGAGTTATTATTGCGCCCCATAGATACATCCAGGGTGATGGCGTTCTGAATCATTTAGGACGCTATCTGTCAATTGTTAACAGCGCCAACCCGGGGCTGCTCATCACAGAGGGGGACTCAAACGCGTTGGCGAACGTTTGCTTAAAGGCCTTAAGCAGGTTCAGGTTGAACCCACAACACTTATCTTTGAGGGGGAGTGCTCAGATGATGAAGTTGCCCGGCTTCTAAAACAGTTGAAGGGCCGAGCAATAGATGCCTTGATTGTTGTGGGCGGCGGAAGTTCCCACGACGCTGGTAAGGCTATTCGTTTACTGGTAACAAATGAGGGCCCTGATACGGACCTGAGAAAGTTTGCCGCGTTTTTGGACCCTCACTATACAGCCACCATTCCCACCTTTAAAGTCGTGAACATTCCCCATGTCGCGATTAACACAACCTCTGGCACCGGGGCGGAGGGAACCGCTTTCGCGATTGTGAATGACGAAGAGTGGGTCTACAAACTCATATTGATTGTCCCAGGCGTGTCGCCTTCGGTAGGAATCGACGACCCTGCATTCATGAGACTCCAGCCTCCCCATATATTGGCCTGGTCCGGCATTGATGCCTTTTGCCATGGTATGGAACCATTTATCGGGCGTCTTAATTTTCCGGTCTCTCATGCAGTAGGCCTTCGGGCGATCAAGCTTCTCAGCAAAAACCTGCGGCAGGCCTATGCAAACCCATCCAACGATGTGGCTATCGAGAATATGGCCTGGGCTCAATTCATGGCCTCCATGTCCTACAATATGGGAGGTGGCATGGGAATGGTTCACGGCCTTGCACATATGTTGTCCGCGATCAAGGACCTACATCACGGATACGCCAATGCCATTATGATGATGCCGGTTGAGCGCTTTAATTGGGTTGGGGTTCCGGAGAAATTTAAAGAAATCGGGATAGCTATGGGGCTCGATATTCAGCATATGAATCCTGTTGCGGCCGCGGATAAGACCCTTGAATCCATAGATCAATTGCGCAATGACGTCGGCATTCCCCAGGTGCTGCTCAAAGAGTTTGATTTCACGGAGGAGGATGTCGAGCATACGGCCAAATGGGCTATGAATGATATCTCCAGAGAAGCTAATCCCCGAGACATCACCGCTGATCAGGTTAAGGAAATTATGCGCGCCTCCATATAGGGCGCTTGGTGAAAACATCTGTGTTTTTTGCATGTTCCATCCACATCTCCTTTTCGCAAGGCAAGGAGCGTTTTAGATAGCATTTTTATCTACATAGAAAGCGTGCATACGCGAAGGAGATGCTCCCTGAGAACGCTTCGGTAAGTGTGCTTCAGGCAGTCCACGGCGGATGAAGCCTCAGTAGTGGATCTGATATCAGGCACACGTGCACCTGCCGGATAACGTATTCTTAGATGATCCAATCTAAAGCGTTCCGGTCCAATGATTATGTATTATAATTTTTTATGGAGGTCTTATTAGAGGATGGAAGAAAAAGAAAAAGAGGAAAAAGAACCCAAAAATGAATGCAAGGATGACGATATATTCAAGACCGAAGAAATTAAAATTGAGGAAATGGCTATTGACGGCATTTGCGGGGTGTATTAGGAAGGCGAAAGGCTCAAGGCGTAAGGCCAAGGGGCAAATAGCGATAGGGCTAAGAATGGAGGGTTAAAAATACCGCTGGGGGACTTATCCCGGAAGCTCGAGTCAAAAGCTTGAAAAAAAACATTAGCCTTACTTTTCCCCGGCGTGGATAATAATCCACCCTGCGGGGCACAGATCAAAGCATTCCCTGCAATAGACACACTCATTTGCCAGCTCCGGGAGGATTGCGATTTCACGGTCGATCCCTCGACCTTTGAAGTAGGCCGCATTCAGTTTTTTAACCTCCTTACAATACCTCACACAAATCCCGCACAGGGCACATTCCGTTTGCTCTGAAAAAAAACGTGAGTGAGTAATTCCATAGTCTTTTGCCAGTCCCTGTACAGCCGGCCAAAGCAGTTCCAGGATTGTCTTGCGGATCTTGCTGATTTTCTCTGAGTCTGTCTTGACAACAAGATCTTTTTCAACCGGATAGACACAGGATGCAACCAGCCTGGTGTGCTTATTTTTCGAGATTTCCACCATACATAAACGACAAGCCCCAAATGGTTCAATTCCCTCAGCATAGCAAAGAGTCGGAATATAAATTCCGTTCTCACGGGCAGTTTCAAGAATCGTCGCGCCCTCTTGCGCCTTAATCTGCTTTCCATCAATGTTGAGCGTTATCATTTTCACCTCTTATCTTTATGGTTTTTGCATACTTAGGACGTCTCAGCCACAATTCCAACTGAGGTCTTCACTACGGCATTGAACTTCTCGGGGCATGCCAGGATACAGCTTCCGCACTTGATGCAATTTTCTTGCAGGATGGAGTATATGCCATTTCCATCTTTATGGATGGCATTTGCCAGGCAATTTTTCTCACACAATCCACATCCCTTGCATTTTTCAGGATCGATCTCAAAGGTAATCAGATCTCTGCATACACAGGCAGGGCAACGCTTTTCTTTGATATGCGCTTCATATTCGTCCCGGAAATGCCTTATAGTGCTTAAAACCGGGTTGGGAGCGGTCTGTCCGAGGGCGCATAAGGACGCGAGTTGAAGCACCTCGGCGAGATCCTCCAGCTTTTCTATATCGCCATCGTTGCCTTTCCCGGCGGTTATGGCGTCTAAAATAATGAGCATCTGCCGAAGGCCTTCTCGACAGGGGATGCACTTGCCACACGATTCATGGGCGAGGAAGTCCACGTAATACCGGCCGGTCTCCACCATACAGGTTTCCTCATTCATGACAATCATTCCCCCGGAGCCCATCATGCTCCCCATCTTGGTCAGCTCATCAAAGTCAACCCGCAAATCGAGCAGTTTTTCAGGAATAACACCTCCCGAGGGGCCGCCCGTCTGAACGGCCTTGAACTTTTTCCCATTCGGGATACCCCCTCCTATCTTAAATACCATGTCCCTCAAGGAGATTCCCATGGGTACCTCTACCAGGCCGCTATTGTTCACGTGACCGACAAGCGAAAAGATCTTGGTCCCCTTACTGCCTTCCGTTCCCATGCTGTGAAACCAATCAACCCCCTTGTTGATGATGAAAGGCACGTTCGCCCACGTTTCGACATTGTTCAGACACGATGGCTTATTCCATACCCCTTTCACGGAGGTGTGCACATATTTTGGTCTCGGCTCACCAACCCGTCCCTCAACAGCGGTCATGAGGGCGCTGGATTCACCGGACACAAAAGCGCCCGCCCCGCGATGAATAGACACATCAAAGTCAAATCCGGAACCCATAATGTTGTCTCCCAGCAAACCGTACTCCTTTGCCTGCCTGATTGCGGTCTCAACGTTTTCAATCGCAAGCGGATATTCTTCCCTGACGTAGATAAAACCCTGGTGGGCGCCAATGGCATAGGCACCTATTATGAGCCCTTCCAGGACACTATGGGGATTGCCTTCCAGTAGGCTCCTATCCATATATGCCCCGGGGTCTCCCTCATCAGCGTTAACGAGGACATACTTTGTATCTCCCGGAGTATTGCGGGTGGATTCCCATTTTACACCCGCCGGAAACCCTCCACCGCCCCGTCCCCTCAGATTGGCCTCCTTGATTAACCGGATGACATCCTCAGAGCTCATATCCGCCAGCACCCTGGCAAGTGCGGAATACCCTCCAGTAGCCAGGTAGTCACCGATACGGGTAGGATCGATATTTGCGTTGTTTGCCAAAAGAACGCGGGTCTGGTGCTTGTAAAACGGTATATCGTCGATAGATACGATATGTTTTCCTGTCTCTGTGTCTTCATAGAGCAATCGTTCAACGACCTCATTTTCCATGATGGTCTTCGTGACAATTTCCGGAACATCATCCACTTTTACCTGGAGATAACAGATATTATTCGGAAAAATGACGATCACTGGGCCCCGTTCACAGAATCCGTGGCAACCCGTGGAGTGAATGTCCACTTTCTTATCGAGGCCATGTTTTTCCAGCTCTTCCGCAAATGCCAAACTCACATCTTTTGAGCCACAAGCCAGACATCCGCTTCCAGAGCAAATCGTAATAGATGGTCGTCCAGAGGACCTCTCTTGCAACAACTCTTCTCTCAGCTTGAAAAAATCCCTGGTGCTATTCAGCTTTCTCATAATTCCTGCTCCTCTAATAGCGTCAATATTTTTTTCAACTTCGGAGTATCCGGGTTGCTATAATATTTGTCATCAATCTTAATGACCGGAGCCAGCGCACAGCAACCCATGCAATGCACTGTTTTCATTGTGAAAAGATGTTTAGAGTCTGTTTCTCCCGGTGCAATCCCCAATATGGAAGATACCCTGGTAATCAAATCTGTGGCTCCGCGCACATGACATGCGGCCCCCGTGCATCCTTGAACAATGTGTTTCCCGCGCGGTTCCAGGCTGAATGCTTCATAAAAGTTAACAATGGTTAGGATCTCTGCCATCGGAACATTGAGCCGTCCTGAGACCCATTTCAGGAGGTGACGCGGAAGCCAGTTGATCTGTTTCTGGATATCCAGGAGGATCTGCAGCAGGGCACTCTTTTGGTATTCATGTTCCGCGATGATCTCGTCCACGTTCCTTATGTCCTGGACAATCTCCCGAACGGCTTTTTCTTTCTTTGTGATCTGTCCAAGGCTTTCGGCATGATATTTGGCCTCTGCCTCCATATAACTGAGCTCATGGAAAAAATTTCGTTCTGTAGGCTCGAGTTCATAATACTCCCCCAACGCCTCCAGACCCTTTAGGAGAACGTTCTGTCTGTTGAGAGAGCCCTTTTCTTTCGATATTTTCTCAGTTACCGGAGCCTGTCCAAGGGCTGAATCTTTCAATGCCGCTTTTTCCAGAAATTGATGTTGCTCCAAACCTCGTCTGACGGCTTCGACCACCCGGTCCGGTTCAAAGGGTTTGGTCAAGAAATCAAAAGCGCCTGACTTCATTGAATCAACCGCGACATCAATGGTGCCGTATCCGGTCATGATGATGGTACTGATTGAGGGATCGATATTAGGAATCTCAAGGAGAACCTCCGTTCCACTCATACCCGGCATCTTAAGATCCAATAAGACCACACGGGGCCTTAATTTCTTCACAAGGTCCAATCCTCGAGCCCCATCTCTGGCAACGGCTGTGCTAAAACCTTCTCCATCAAGTGTCTGACGACAGGCCTCGCACAGGGATTCTTCATCGTCGATGACCACCACGTCGATTGCTCTCGTTTGGGGACGGCCGAAATCCGGTGTTATTTCTTCACTGCCTGGCATTTTTACACTCCTTATGTTTACTTAAAAGAAGTCACAGCGTGGCTTCTTGTCTCTGGTTCGAATGAAATCCCTTTCTTAAACTATCCCCGTTTGTTTTTATCATTTAAAAGCAAAGAAAATGCCAATCGGCGAAAAAGCATTTGCCATAATAAAATATTGCTTAACATATTGATAATCCGTCTAATTTACTAAATACGGTTTTTTATAATAGGTACGAACAGGTGGTGGGAAGGCATCAAATGGTACATTTTGTGCCATGGATTGTGGAGGGCGGGAAGAAAAGAACCAAAATCTTCCTATGGCCTTGCCAAAATCATTATCTGAAACGCTATAGATCGATATTGTATTTCCGAATCTTCTCGCGAAGCGTCTTTCGATTTATTCCCAGATATTCGGCCATCTTGCTCCTGTGCCCGTTAAATATTTTCAGGGCCTTACATATCTCGTTTTTTTCCGATCTGGCGATGGATCCTTCTTTCATCAATGTGGCCGCCTGAGTCATTGTATTATCGTATGAAAGGTCATTGAGTTCGATACACTTCCCATTGGAGGTCACAAAGGCGCGTTCTATCATATTTTTCAGTTCCCGCACGTTCCCGGGCCAGTCATATTCTTTCAGGAAATACAGGGCCTCTTCTGACAATCTTGGTGGTGAGCCTTTTTTTTGGAGTCTAAACTGATTTATGAAATGGCGGGCAATTAGCTCAATATCTTCCTTCCTCTCTTTCAGAGGCGGAATTCGTATGGGCACAACATTGAGGCGGTAATAGAGATCTTCACGGAATCTTCCATCTTCGATTTCTCTCCTGAGGTCCCTGTTTGTGGCGGCGGTAATCCTGACATCGACTCTTATTTTTTCTGCACTACCCACTTTAGAGATTTCCTTTTCCTGGACAACCCGCAGCAGCCGGGCCTGCATATTGATGCTAATGTTGGATATCTCATCGAGGAAAATCGTGCCGCCCTGGGCGAGCTCAAACTTCCCTTTTGTGGTCTCTATGGCACTGGTAAATGATCCTTTGATATGGCCAAACATCTCGCTCTCAAAAAGGCTTTCGACAAGGGATCCACAGTCCACAGTGACAAAGGGTTTATCATATCGTTTACTCCATCGATGTATGGTTTCTGCAAGGAGTTCTTTTCCGACTCCCGTTTCTCCTTTGATAAGAATAGTGGAGTCTGTAAGGGCAGCCTTTTTTGCAAGTCGAATCACCCCTGCCATTTCAGGCGATCGCCAAATCATTCTGCCCGTCTCGATCTCCAGGTTTGGATGCACATCTGAACAAATGCTTTCCAGGTTTCGCAACCGGATAGAGACAGCCTTGTCCACTATTTCGCTAAGCACTTCCGGAGTAAACGGCTTTGTGATAAAATTAAAGGCTCCTTCCTGCATCGCTTTTACCGCAATCTCTATGGTGCCATATCCCGTAATGATAATAACCATGGAATCTTGGTTATCTTCTTTAATTCTTCGTAATACATCCAACCCGTCAATCCCGGGCATTTTCAAGTCCAGTATAATGACATCAAAAGATTCTCTATGAACCATTTCCAATCCGCGATAACCATCTTCAACGCCTATCACACGATATCCTTGCTCCGAAAGGGTCTGCATACATCCAGTACGCATGGATTCATCATTGTCAATAACTAAGACATTTCCTGAATAAGACATTACAATTACTCTTTGGTTATTGGTAAAGAGACAATGAACATTGAACCTTTTCCTATGGTGCTGTGAACTATTATGGTGCCACCCTGTCCTTCGACTATCCCAAAACTGACCGATAAGCCAAGTCCGGTTCCTCGACCGACGTCTTTTGTCGTAAAAAAGGGATCGAACACCTTGTCCATGGCTTCGGGTGGTATGCCGGAGCCTGTGTCTGAGAAGCGAATCTCCACATTGTGCTGATCCTCTATTTCAGACGTTTCTATAGTTAGAGTCCCCTGGCTGTTCATGGCATCGACCGCATTCATAATAATGTTGGCAAAGACCTGCATGATTTGATCCGGATCAGCAAGGAGATCCGGCAGGTCCTCCTGGTATTGTTTAACAACCTGCACGTTGTGGAACATGGGTTGGTTTTCGAAGAGATTGATCGTTTTATCCACGATTGTATTCATATTGACCGGTTCGACGTTTGGTTCACGTGTTCTGGCGAAATCCAGAAGCCCCTGGACAATATGCTGGCACCGCCTGGTTTCCCTTTCTATCCTTTCCAGATTCTCTCTTTGCAGACCTTCGGAAGGGGCTTTTTGCAAAAGCAGTCTGCTGAACAGGAGAATGCTGCCCAGGGGATTGTTTATTTCGTGAGCAATGCCTGATGCAAGTCTACCGATCATGGCAAGTCGCTCTGATTGCTTAATTTTTTCCTGAGCTTGACGGCGTAATTGCCTGTCTCTTTCATAGATGGATTTCGCCATCCTGTTGAATGCGTTGCCCAGCACGGCGATCTCCTCCGGGAACTTCTTGACATCAACACTGTAACCCAGGTTTCCCGAGGCCAGTTCCTCTTTGGCACTCATTAAAGCATCAAGGGGTTTCGTGAAAAATCGTGTCAGGAAACTGCATACTATAACGGCTAATGCAATGCCGCCGAACATTATACCCAGAAAAAGGGTTAAGACATCTCGCTCCTTTTTCTTGAACTTACTTTCCAAAAGGCCCAGACCTAAAACGCCGATAGGGGTTCCGGATATATCTCTGATCGGTTCATATGCCTTGATATAGTAGTCATTGACGACAAACGCCCTCTTGAGCCATTTTTCACCCGATAGAAAAACATGTTTGTAGACCTCTTCGGAAAGTAAGGTGCCCACGGCTCTTTCACCGTTATCCTTTTTAATATTGGCTGAAATGCGAACATCATTGAGGGATATCGATACAGAGCACACGTCTCGGCCATGATATTGCTCGTTCTCTGAAACGGTCCATTTAATCTTCTCTATGATCCGATCATCATGATTTAAAAGTTTTCCGCCCCATAATATCCATGAAATATCGCCCTGATCATTAAGAATAGGCGCAGCGCCGATGAGGAATAACCCCGATGTTTCGGCGTCTTTGACGGCCTTTTTTGAGTAAAGTGTGGGTATTATTTTGATATAAGCACGTCTTGCGAGATCCTCTCCCTCGCCGGAAAGTTCTTCCCTCGATAGAACCTCAAGGGATGAGATTGACGTCTTTCGAGACTCGACTTCTTCCATCACCCTCCTTGACTGGAATAAGTAACCCTTTTTACCGGGATTTCTCGCCCTTACAATGACTTTTCCCGCATGATCCGTAATGGTGAGGATATCAAGGCCTTCTTTTTGCCTTATGGCTTCGAGGACAAGGGCCAATTCCTCCGTTTTTTGACTCCCTGGTGCATTATTTAGAAAAAACCTTTCGGCAGTAAGTCGGGTGACTCGCTTCACATGGGACTGAGCTACCTGCAATATTTCTCGCGCTGAATTCAGATTAAGCCGCACCTTGTCTTCTGCTGCCGGGATAATGTTCTTGCTGATCAGGTGCACGCCAATAAATGCCGAAAAGAGACCGATGGTAAAACTGATGGCGATAAATCCGAAAAACAGAAGAGTTCTGAAAGATAGGTTCATCAATCAACCCTCCTTTATGGTGCTGAAGGATGAAATGGGTATATCTCGGATCATGGCTTCTCATTGATAATAGAGCACTTTTCCATAATAAGAATATAAAATGATTGGCTTTTTAAGTCAATAAACTACTGGGCTATCCCCATTTTCATTCCTGCCCTTCCAAGACCTTGGGTCCAGAGCCGACCAAGTTCCGGGCCTCATTCTTTTCGAAATCCAGTTGAATCAATTTGCGGAAAAAAATTAGTAACGCTCAAAAGTTGTGGCACGGCTCTTGAGATCACCCAAATTAATTCTGTCCCTGTTCAACCCATAAGGGCGATATTTATTAAAGATGAGATGATTGCACTGGTCATGAGGACCTCTTTTTAAGTCCGCCACTCACAGGACACCGGAATTTGTAACCGCCCCCGTAATGGGGGTTCAAGAGTTCACCGGACAGGCACAGAAGATGAGGGGAGCAAGGGCGACCTTGCCTCTGTTGGGCTGCTCCAAAAATATGCAGGATTGGTGAATTCAAGTTGTAAGTGTACAACTTGAATTCACATCACTGAAAAGAAAAGGCTCTTGACGGCAAATAGCATCAAAAGCCTTGTGGTGAAAGTATTAGGAGCGTTGGCTATGCCAAGGTTCGTGATTTTACTGGTGCCGGAGGTCGGAATCGAACCGACACGGAACTAAGTTCCACTGGATTTTGAGTCCAGCGCGTCTACCAATTTCACCACTCCGGCATTCCTATGTCTAATCATATTTAAAATATTGAAACGATGTCAATATCATATTGACATACCTAAATATTATTTGCTATAATTTAGACCTAAATATGGGGCTGTAGCTCAGATGGGAGAGCGCATGACTGGCAGTCATGAGGTCAGGGGTTCGATCCCCCTCAGCTCCACCATTTTTTATTTATAGCGACTCCACCCCTCACTACGTTCGGGGCTGTGCGTCCTCAACCTCGCAAAAATTATTTATTATTTTATTCTGAGTCTTATCGAATGAATTTTTTGAAACTTGTACTGAGTTAAATCGAAGTATACTGGCGGCTGGAAAATTTTTAATTTCCAGTTTTAGAAATAATCAAAATAAACTTCGTTCTTTTTCCTACTTCGCTATGTATTTCCATTGCCCAACCGTGTAGCTGTACAAGATGTTTAACAATTGCAAGCCCCAGACCTGTTCCACCCAGTGCCCTTGACCTTGCGCTGTCTATTCTGTAGAATCTCTCGCCGAGTCTTGAAATGTCGCTTTCTCCTATACCTATACCCGTATCTTCCACTGATATTTCGATAGTATTATCTTTAACTTCACCCTTAACGGTAACGGTTCCGAATTCCGTAAATTTGACAGCATTATCAATTATATTCAAGAAAATTTGTGTGAGCCTGTTTCTGTCAGCAGTAATTGGATAAAATCCCTCCGGAATTTCATTTAAAAGATTTATATTTTTCGATGATGCTTTTTCTTTAAGCGTAAGAAAAATCAAATCAACAAGCTCTCTAACTTCAATCTTATCAAGACTGAGATGTACCTCACCCTTATCCAGATTTGCCAGTGTTAAAAGGTCCTGAACGAGGCTGTTCAGCCTTTCACTATGGTTTTTTATTATCCTAAGATACTTGTAAGCATTTTCTTTATCTTCTACTGCCCCCTCAAGCAGGGTCTCTGCAAAACCCTTTATTGCAGTTATAGGAGTCTTAATTTCATGTGATACATTTGCAACAAAATCTCTTCTTACAGTTTCAAGGTGTTTTATTTTTGTGATATCGTGCACAATAATCACAAAACCAGCACCCAGGACACTGGACTGAAGTGGGGTAACTGTGATATACAGTTGTCTATTTGAAGGATAAAATATTTCCACCTCTCTCAGTGCAGTGCGTACTGTATTTCTTGCTTCCTGCACAGCATCCTGAACGAAAGGGTCTCTTAAAATCTCAAAAAAAGGCCGGCCTGTAATGTCCTCTGAAATACCAAGCATCATGTTAATAGCAGGGCTTGCAATGGAAACATTCCCCTTTGCATCAGTTACAAGAATTCCATCGCGCATGGTGCTGAAAACAGTTTCCAGAATTTCCTTTTCTCTTGTAAGATTCTTCATCTTTGTTTCCAGTTCCTCAGCCATAATATTCAGATTTTTTCCAAGCTCTCCTATCTCATCTTCAGGAAGCATGAAGAGTTTTCTTTGAAAATTTCCTTTTGCAATTTCTTTGGATGCTTCGGCAATATTTTTAATTCTCTTTGTGATTGAACCGGACAGATAAAGACCTATTATTATTGAAACTGTAAGCGCTAAAAACGAAGCAAGGATTATTTTTTCTCTTATTGCATACAGCGTATTTTCGATATCAGTCATTGGATAGGCAAGACGGAGAAAGCCTCTTAACTCACCATTATCCATAATCGGCACTACAAGATAAAATAGATTTTTCTTAACGGTATCGCTGTACCTGATACTTCTACCCGAACTCTTAACCATAGCCTTACGAACCTCCGGTCTTTGCAGGTGGTTATCCATTACAGACGAAGGTTTATCTGAATCACCCAAGACAGTGCCATCGTAGGATATAATGGTAATCCTTGCATTCGTTTTTGTTTTTATACTTGATGCAAAAGTATCGAGATTTTTATTTTTTTCAAGTGAAGGGAGTTCATCGACAATTACCCTGCTCTGGATCAGCAGACTTTCTTCCAGTCTGTCTATAAAATAATTTTTCAGTGCATGAGAAAGGTAAAATCCTAAAGGTAAAAAGATAAGAGGAATTAATACAACATAAAAGACAATAATCTTTCTTGATAATCTCAATCGCTCTCTCCTGAGAAATAATATCCAATGCCTCTCATTGTCTTGATGTATCTTGGATTCTTTGGGTCATCTTCTATCTGGTTTCTAAGGCGGTTTATGTGCACGTCAACTGTACGCGGCGTAACAAATGACTCTCCTTTCCATACTGCATCAAGAAGATGGTCTCTACTGAATATCTTACCCTTTCGCTCTATAAGAAGCTTTAATATTTTAAATTCTGTAGCGCTGAGCTTTACAGGCTTACCTTTTACACTTACCCTGTATGTATCAAAATTTATAGTAAGGTCGCCTATCGTCATCTCTTTAGGTGCCTTCCGTTCTTCATCTGTCCTTCTCAAAACAGCTTTTACCCTGGCCACTAACTCTCGCGGGCTAAAAGGTTTTGTCACATAATCGTCTGCGCCTATCTCAAGACCCACAATTTTATCTGTCTCTTCAGCTTTTGCACTAAGCATAATAATCGGGATACTGCTTGTTTTTTCGTCTTTTCTGAGGATTTTACAGAGTTCAATGCCGGAAATTACTGGAAGCATTAAGTCAAGGATTACAAGATTATAGCTTTCTGAACGAATTTTTCTCAGGGCCTGCTCTCCACTTTCAGCAGAATAAACAGAAAAGCCTTCCCTTACAAGATTGTATCTTACAAGCTCTATAATATCAGGCTCATCATCTACAACAAGAATCTTCATTGAGGGGGTTCCATGTGTCTTATAATTTTGCCTTCAACCATATAGATAACCATTTCGGCAATATTAGTGGCGTGGTCTGCTATGCGCTCAAGGTATTTTGAAATATAGGTTATTCTTGTAGCCCTTGTGACATTCGTTGGGTCCTGAATCATAAAAAAGAGAAGTTCATTAAAGACCTGGAGATTCAGACTGTCAACTTCATCGTCTTTCTTTATAACATCCATTGCCAGCTTTGTATCTTTTTTTATTAATGATTCAAGCGAATCTCTCAACATTCCCTCTGCTATTTCTGCCATCCTGGGTATGTCTATATAGGGTTTAAGTGGGGGCTCTTCATTTAATTCAATTGCTCTTTCTGATATATCTTCGGCTAAATCGCCTATTCTTTCAAGGTCTGTTACTATCTTCATTACTGTTGTTATGAATCTTAAATCTCCTGCCTTGGGCTGTCTGAGCGCTATCAATCTTATGCATTCTTCGTCTATCTCAACCTCAAGTGCATTAATCTGATGGTCATTCTTTATGACTTCCCTTGCAAGGTCGCTGTCTCTCTGAACAAGCGAGCGAACAGAGCGCCTTATGGATGCCTCTACCATTGAGCTCAGTTTTAATACCTTTGCCTTAAGGTTCCTTAACTCATCATCAAAAATCGCCATTATCCAAATCTTCCTGTGATATATTCCTCAGTTAATTTTTGAGAAGGATTTGTAAAAATTGTATCAGTTCTGTCGAATTCTATCAATTCACCAAGCATCATAAACCCTGTCCGGTCAGATATTCTTGCTGCCTGCTGCATATTATGGGTGACTATTATAATAGTTATCGCTCTTTTTAATTCAACAATAAGTTCCTCTATCTTGCCAGTAGAGATTGGGTCAAGGGCTGAGGTCGGCTCATCAAAGAGTAAGACCTCTGGCTCAACAGCCAATGCCCTTGCTATTACAAGCCTCTGCTGTTGCCCGCCTGAGAGTTCGTAAGCGCTGACATTTAGCTTATCTTTTACTTCATCCCAGAGAGCTGAATTCTGAAGAGCCCTTTCAATCCTTTCAGAGAGGTCTGATTTCTTTTTAATTCCTTTTAATCTCAGGCCATATGCAATGTTGTCAAATATGCTCATCGGAAAAGGAGTAGGTTTCTGGAAAACCATACCAATTCGGCTCCTGAGGTCAATCAAGTCAATATCTTTTGAGAGAATATCAATCTCTTTAAATACTACCTCCCCTTCATATCTATTGCCTGGATAGAGGTCATGCATACGGTTGAAGCACCTCAGCAGAGTTGTTTTACCACAACCTGACGGACCAATAAGCGCGGTTACTCTGTTTCTTGAAACCTGCAGAGAGATTTCTTTCAAAGCATGGATACTGCCTAGGTAGTAAAAATTAAGTTTCTTTGCTTCAATCTCAATTTTATCGCTCATCGTCTTCCGTATTTCCATCTGATTATACCCCTGCCCAGAATTGTTATGATTAGTATAAAGATCGTTATAACAAGCGACGCAGCCCATGCCTGTGCATGCCAGCTGTCATAAGGCCCCATTGCATACTGGAAAATGGTTACTGTAAGAGATGCTATGGGCTTATTCATATTTGTAGAGAAAAAAGAGTTGTTAAAGGACGTAAACAACAAGGGCGCTGTTTCACCTGCAACACGGGCGATTGAAAGTAATATCCCGGTAAGAATCCCTGCTGCTGCACCCCTGTAAACTACCTGAATAATCACTTTATAGTAAGGTGCACCTAATGCAAAAGCAGCCTCCCTTAACGTCCACGGGACAAGGGTAAGCATATCCTCTGTGGTTCGCAGAACAACTGGCACCATTATGATCGCAAGCGCTGCTGCTCCTGCCCATCCATTGAAGTGACCAGCAGGCTTTACGAGGACAGCATAGATAAACGTTCCCACAACTATAGAAGGCACGCTTACCATAATATCAGAAAGAATACTTATAACTCTTGCAATTTTTTTACCCCGTGCATACTCTGCAAGAAATGTCCCGCCCAGAACTCCTATTGGAACTCCTATCAGTGTTGCAAAGAAGGTTATCAGAAGCTGTCCGACAAAGGCATTTCTCAAACCTCCTCCATCAATACCTGGTGGTGTGGGGTCACTGGTAAAGAGAGATATATTTAACGCACCTATGCCGTGAATAAGAACGTCCCCAAGAATAAAGACAAGCCAAAATAAGCCTATAAAGGCAGCAAGTGTACTCACAGAAAGTGCAATAAGGTTCTGACTTTTCCTTTTTCTGTCCCTTTTCACCTTGAATACCTCTTTTCAGCTTTTAAAAGAAAGATTTTTGCAATAGCCAGAGTTACAAAGCTAAATACAAAGAGAATAAGCGCCAGGTAAAACAAGGAAGAGAGATACATATCTGAATCTGCCTCTGTAAATTCATTAGCAAGAGTCACGGTAATAGTGGAAGCAGCATCAAGGAGGGAGCTGGTTATCTGATGATTGTTACCCAGCACAAAAGCCACTGCCATAGTCTCACCGAGCGCCCTTCCAAGGGAAAGTATAACCCCGCCAAAGACTCCCATCTTTGAATAAGGGATGACCACATTCTTTACCACCTCCCATTTAGTATTGCCAAGTGCGTAGGCAGACTCCTTAACAACCGCAGGGGTAAGGTTAAAGGAGTCTCTTGCAATACTTGCTGTAAATGGGATAATCATTATGCTTAATATGATGCTTGCAGTCAGAATGTCTATACCCATTGGTGTGCCCTCAAAGAGAATACCAATAAGAGGGAGTTGACCAATACTATTCTGGAGAGCTGGCTCTATATAGTCTGCCATGATAGGTGCCAAGGTGAAAAGTCCCCACATGCCGTAAATAATGCTTGGTATGGCAGCGAGGAGTTCTATAGCAACACCTACTGGACCTTTGAGAAAAGTCGGTGCAATTTCTGTTACAAAAATTGCAATACCAATGGCAACAGGTATTGCAAAAATAAGGGATAATATCGTTGTTAACACCGTTCCGAAAATGCTTGTTGCTGCTCCAAAGGATTCTTTTACCGGATTCCAGTCCGTTGAGGTAAGAAATTCTAAGATACCAAACTTTTCTATAGAAAGAGATGACTCAAAAAATAATACTAAGAGGATTCCAGCAACAAAGACGAGGACAGAAATAGAGGCAATAGCAGTTAAGCTGGAAAATATGATATCAACAGGATTTTTTCTAAAAAGTATCGGCAAAAATTTGTTCCTTTAGTAAATTCCGTTTTCTTTCCAGTATGCCCTGATTCTATCCTTTAACGAGTTAGGAAGGGGAACATAAATAAGCCTTTTAGCTGTTTCATCACCATGCTTGAACGCCCAATCATAAAATTTAACGGTATTGATATTTGAATCCTTCTGCTCTCTTGCAAGGAGTATAAAGGTGGCTCCAGCAATAGGCCATGCATTCTTGCCCGGTGCATTTGTAAGCCAGAGATAAAAATGTCTTTTCGGGTCAAATTCACCTGATGCAGCCGCAGCCTGAAATGTTTCAAAATTCGGCTCAACAAAATTATCTGCAGGGTTTTTCAGACGTGTATAGATAAGTTTATTCTGTTTTGCATAAGCGAATTCTACATACCCGATAGAGTATTTCACCCTTTTAACATAATTTGCAACACCCTCATTTCCTTTTCCGCCAATACCAACAGGCCACTTCACCGCTTTTCCAGCCCCTACTTTTTCTTTCCACTCTGGACATGAATCACTGAGATATGTAGTGAAGATTGCAGTTGTACCTGACCCATCTGACCTGTGAACAATGATAATCTCCTTATGAGGAAGTTTTACGTGTGTATTCAATTCCTTTATTTTCTTGTCGTCCCAGTGCTTTATCTTACCCATGAAGATTTCACATACAGCTTCAGCATCAAGTATCAAATCGCCTGTTTTTATATTTGGAATGTTAACAACAGGGACAACGCCTCCAATAACAGCAGGAAACTGGAATAGTTTTAGTTCATTGAGCTTGTCAGTTTTCAGTGGAGCATCAGAAGCGCCAAAATCTACTGTCCTGTTCGTAATCTGTCTCTGGCCGCCTCCAGAACCAATGGATTGATAGTTGAGACGAACTCCGGTAATCTTGTTGTATTCATACGCCCATGCAGAATAAACAGGATAAGGAAATGTTGCACCAGCCCCGTTTATTGTCTCTGCAGCAAAAACAGAACTGAACGACAGCAGCAGTGTTAATACCAAAAGCAACCTTATTAAGTTTTTCATTTTATTCTCCTTTTTATTTTATTTTGCTTTTGTTACAGCAATATTACAGAAAGATTAAAACCTGGTTAAACAATCCGACCTCCTCCCTTTTCCATTTTCTTGTCCACACACTTTTCAATAAGAATAAAAATAAACATCACAACCAAAGGTATAATGAGAGATATTATTGTTATCATTCTGAATTAAGAATACATTCTATTTGTTACAGATTTATTAAGCTAAGATGAAATTTCGGTTAATCTGTAAATGCTCTGGAATTTAGCATTAATTTTCTCACGGGGGCCTTCAGGGGAAGCAGGCTCGGAGCGTCCCGTAGAACGGGATTTCCGCTTCGCTACAACAGGAATAAAGCCCGCTTGTCCCGAGAGCTTTAGCGAGTCGGGGAGCACAGAGACTGCGGGATGGGAGAGGGTAAATATTCATCAAGCAAGACGAATTCCGACGTGTCGGAATAAATGTCTTCGCCGATAATTCGGGAAAGTCTTTTGGTCTTGCGTCCGTTACGCCTGACAAAGGCGTAAGGGTGATGAATATTTTAAGGTGGTGGCTATTTCAAAGGGCGGGTGGCTGGGGTGATGCGGCTCAGGCCGCCAGTAAGGCGGGCCGACGAAACCGAGCAAAAATACCGCAATGTGTCTTTATAAGTCTTTATCAATACCACCGCCAGTATACTTCGATTTAACTCAGTACAAGTTTCAAAAAATTCATTCGACAAGACTCAGACTGATCTTTGACAGTTATAAAAAAATAGTTGTGTAACATCAAGGGCATAGGTGTGGACAAAATGTTCTTGGCACCACAAATTACATTGCTCTTTGACATATTTTATAATTCCCGAATAGTGGCAGGGATGGCAACACCAACAGCCTGGAAGGTCTTGCCACAGGTACCGATACATTCCGTCCTAACAGCCAAGGATTTTCCGTGATCTTCGATGACTGTCTCCTGAAGAGCCTTTAGATCCTGTTTGATGTCTGCCCATTCAAAACAGTGCCCACATTTGTAAAGGCGTCGATCCAGCTCTTTCCTAAGTACGAGAGCCAAAAAGCTACAGAACACATGGCCTCGGATGTTTTCATTGCGTTGGTGGAATACTGGTCTGGTTTCTAAGATGGACTTGATATCTCTGAAAACCTGTTCCACCTGCCAGAGTTCTTTGTATTTTAGCGCCACCTGTTCGGCTGATAAATCAGTATTGGTCTTCAGTACCCATTTACCATCGAATCGGGAATCAAACTCTATCTTGTCTTGATCGATGGTGACACTATCACGCTTAATTTTGAGATACTTTCTATATCCTTTGTTGCCAATCAGTTTCTTTGGGCCTTTTTTGATTTTCTCTTTCAAGGATTCAACAAGCGCTTGACGATCTTTAGCATCTTTTCGGGCCTGCTTGGTGTTGAGGCAGACGATATAGCGATTATCATTAATCCAGACTTCTTTGACCTTAAGAGGGGCAGGATCCTTGGAGCTTATACCCTCAGGATAAA
>CAYRFN010000012.1:0-49939 GCA_964423495.1 uncultured Desulfobacteraceae bacterium | reverse complement strand
TGAAAAGAGAGCCCCATGTCCTGCCATGACTAAATTGCGGATTTCTTAAAAGAGACCTCCATGCCCTTCTTAAAGAAATCGAAAGGCACATAAACTGTCTAAGTACAAACTGAATGTAAATACTTTTGAACGTTACCAATTCAGTTAGACAGTTAAATAATTTTCATCCAATGATGGGTATGGGTAGAGGCGGACCCTTCTTTTCAGCCGATCGCCTTTATGATCCCCTTTTTAAACCTGCCATTTCCTCCAGAACGGCACATACCGAGGCCGTATCCTGTTTTGCCCGGCCTTTGGCCAGTGCCGCAGTGTAAATCTGGGCTGCTGCAGACAGAAGGGGTGTGGGGCACTGGAGTTCATTTGCAAATGCACTGATGATTTTAATATCCTTCTGGTAAATATCAACCTTCATCGTGGGGTCATCATATTTGCCGCTTATCATCATTGGACCCCTTACTTCAAACATTCGCGAGGTCCCCGCTCCATCACTGATGACTTTATAAATTATTTCCGGGTCCAGGCCTGCTTTCATGCCCAACACAAAAGCCTCTGCCGCCGATACATTGTGGATGGTTACCAATAAATTGGCCAAGTACTTCATCTTACTGCCCATCCCGAACTCACCAACGTAATAATTGGCGCGAGCAAATCCGTCAAAAATCAGTCCACATTTTTCACAGGCCGATTTGTCTCCGCTTGCATATACTACTATGTCCTTTCGGACCGCCTGGGCACCGGTACCACTGAGCGGACAGTCCAGAAGATCTATACCAACTGCCTTTAATTCCTCGTACGCATCCTGCTTTGCCTCAAGAGTAAGGGTGCTGGTCTCGATGACGATTAGCCCCTTCTTCGCCCCCGAAACAAGGCCATGTTTGCCTTGCACTACATCCTGCAAGGCTTCCTCACTTGGCAGAGAAGTAACAATCACATCTGAATTGTCGGCCACTTCTCTACTGGACGCAGCACCGATCCCGTTTTTGATCACCAGTGCTTCAACCATCTCAGGTACGATATCATAGCCAATCACCGAAAAACCGGCCTTCAGAAGGTTGGCTGACATGGCGGATCCCATGATGCCCAAACCTATGATCCCAACTTTCTGGCTCATTATATCTTCCTTTAGCTGTGAATAGAGTACCAGAAAACCGCAGCCCTTTTTAGGGCACTCATTCCATTACGTCTTAAGGACCCTATTCGATGGCGAACACCTTTGTCAACTGAATAGTGCCGCCTTTGCTGGCCAAGTATGCCGATTTTTTTATAAGCCCACCAGAAATGTGAGTTACATTATTTTTGATCTAAAAGCTATGTCTGATAAGAAGGACATGGGACTCTCTTTTAAGAAACCGACTTGGCAGGAACTCCGACCTGAGCATTCCTGCAAACTAAGGCGGGCGGCGGACTTTATTGATGACTAAGAGCAGAGCACATCTCACCTTTTACCCTGCGCCTTTACCTGCTGCCCCAAAGCGTGGAACAAACTGCCCATATCCCGGTTCACCCACCGGTTGTCCATTCTCCGCAACTACTCTGCCGCGCAAAAGAGTCATCAGGACCTTCCCCTGGACTTCCATACCGTCAAAAGGCGTCCAACCGCACTTGGACACGATTTTATCATTGGTAAGCTTCTCCCGCGCGCCCATGTCTACAAGCAGGATATCTGCATCGGCTCCAGGCAGCAGGCATCCCTTACGCGGGTAGAGGCCGTATAGTTTAGCCGGGGCTTCACACATAGCTTGCACGATCCGCTCAAGACTTACCTTTCCCTGATTTACCCCGTTCAGCATCAAGCGTACAGTGGTTTCGACACCTGGGATACCATAGGGGGCCTTCCAGATATCTTCAATTCCGGCAGATTTCTCATCCTTGGGGAACGGACAGTGGTCTGTGCTTAATAAGTTTATGTTTCCAAGCTCAAGTTCTGTCCACATCTGATTAGCGGTTTCAATGCTGCGTACTGCCGGAGCGAACTTGAGCCAGGGACCCTTTTTTGCCAAATCTTCGCGTGTCAAATAAAAATATTGGGGACAACTCTCAGCGTAGACCCTTACACCGTCAAGCTTTGCATCACAAATTATACGCAGCGAATCGGGAAGGCTTACGTGGGCAAATATGGCTCTCGCACCGGTTTGTCTGGCCAATGTCACCGCAGTCAGGATTGCCACAAACTCAGCGTCTTCAGAGCGCCAATCAGAGACCGTCAAATAGTCCTTTCGACCAGACTCGCGTAACATCCGCTCATTAACACTTAGGATCGAATCATCTTCAGCATGGATTAGGGTAGTGCCGTCGAAGGTTACCAGCGTGCGAAATAATTCTCGCAGATTCCCTGCCGGCATCGGTGTGACACCATGCAAAGCGCAGGTAAAGGTTTTGAAAGCAACAGCGCCCAGATCCCACATGCCCTGAAGTTCGTGCAGATTGTCGGGTACAGCTCCACCCATAAACGCAAAATCTACCACCGCCTTGGGACTGCAATGGTTACGCTTCTCTTCAAACAGTTTGGCATTCAGGACGGGCGGTTCGGTCCTGTGATGCTCAATCACGGTGGTTGTTCCGCCAGCGGCAGCCGCTGCAGTGCCGCTGGTAAAATCTTCCCGGTCTGTGTGACCGGGATCCATCATATGGACATGACCGTCCACCGCTCCTGGCATTACCAGCAATCCATGGGCATCGATCTGCTGTTTTGCCTTGAGGCCATCTATCTTACCCACTGCCACGATCTTACCGTCCTGGACATATATATCTGCCTCAAAGGTATTACCGGGAGTAACAACCGTTCCTCCCTGTATTGCAAGATCCACCTTTATTTCATTACCTCCTTCAGTATTCTGAGTGTTCGTCTCCTTGGGTTTAGGGTATATGCCTTTCCTCGCATTCGGGGACCACCTCATGTGCCTCAAGGATCAGTTCTACGGCCAACTCCGCCCCTCTTCGATAGATATTTTCACATGTATTGTTATCACTCAAAGGTACCCATTTATCACGAAGAGGCTTACACTCCTTCTCACCAAACTCCTCGGAGAACCTCCGATGAAGTTCGTATGAGAGTTCATCTGGGCATTCCAGGTCATCCATCGGCGAGGTTCTCCCATATAGCAAGCCAATACAGATAATGCCGGCAGCCAAGGCCCCGCAAAGATGCCCAACTTGTATAACCTCCAATTCCTCAACGGGGCGTCTGTCCTTTCCCGAAGCTAATCCCTCCAGGATTTTATTCATATTTACCCCCTGCACCCTGAGATGGGTACCTCCGCCGCCATGAAACCCTGTCACCATTTTAACCATAGATGAATCCGTTATCCTCAAGGTGTCATTAATTGCCAAAAAAGCCGATTCACTACAATGAAATCCCTTTCGCCTGTTCTCTATGGCCCTGCGCCCCGCCTCTTCTATCATCTTTCTATTCTTTTCGCTCATTTTTCTCGCTCAGAAATCATCGTTATTTGAATCTTTTCCTCAAACCGATGTTATTTGAGTTTAGTCTCTTTGAAATCTTTAACCGCTGCTGTGATCGATTTTTCACGGGCAAGCGTTCGGCAGTTGATCCTCCCACGTATCCATATAACCCTTTGGTGCTGTTCAGCAGGTGTTGAACATCTTGAGGAGTGACAGTCGCCCCACCATGGCACGTTACAAGGGCCTCCGGTTTCTTCTCCTTTACAGCATCAATAATATCCTGGACCAGGCAGGAGGGGAAAAAAGACCACAATTGATGGATCGGTCTCCGGAGAATGGCATGACGAGACAGCTAACTCAGCCCTCATAGATTCGATCAAGGGTCATCTGGATTCCTCAAAGGTGGAATTGGTAGAGGTCGAATCACATATTAATGATCCGGAATTTACAGAGACTGCCGTTCAACTATTGACCAAAATGATGGAAAATTGACTATATTCCGAGATGCTGAGTCTTCACTTCTTCATTTTGCCAGAGCTCAGTCGGTGTTGATGAGTGAACAATTGCCCCCTTACTGAGAACATGGGTATAATCAGCGATCTTTATAGCAAAGGGCAGATTTTGTTCAACAAGCAATATCGACAATCCGCCTTCCTTAAGCTGCAAAATCGAATCCCCAATTGCCTGGACCAACAGAGGCGCCAGTCCTTCGCCCGGCTCATCCATGAGGAGAAACTCGGGGTTTGTCATTAAGGCCCTGGCTATGGATAACATTTGCTGCTCTCCTCCGCTTAGCTGGTTCCCCATATGGAAACGGCGGGCCTTTAGGACTGGAAACAGAGAGAATATCTTTTCCTCGTTCCATATATCGGATCCCTCACCTCTTGCACCGACATTCAGATTCTCCAGCACGCTCAGGGAAGGAAAAATTCGTCTCCCCTGGGGTACCAGCCCTAAGCTCATCCTCACGATTTTATGGGACGGCATCTGGGTTATATCCACATCCTTGAAGAATATCTGGCCTTTCCGCGGGGGTGTAAAACCGATAATGGATCGTATCATGGTGGTTTTACCCATCCCATTGCGGCCCAGGATACCAACGACAGTTCCCATTTCAACATCAAAGGAAATTCCCTGAAGGACATAGCTATCACCATAGTAGGTGTGGATATCGCGTATCTTAAGCATTATTGTTCCGTCCCTAAATAGATCTCTTGGACCTTTCTGTTGGCCTTGATATCCTCCTTGTTCCCTGATGCGACCAGGGCCCCCTGTTGAAGGACCGTGATGTTTTCAGCAAGTTCAAAGGCCACATCCATATCGTGCTCAATTAATAAAATAGTAATATCAGAATTAAGTTTCTTCAAAATGGATGTGAATGTAAGGGTTTCAGCACGGGACAGGCCCGCTGTTGGTTCATCTAAAAGTAATAGACAGGGGTTTTCAATTAATGCCAAACAGACCTCAATCTGGCGTTGATCACCATAAGAGAGGTTTGTCACGAGATTATCTCGTTTTTCCCACATCTCAAACTGTTCTAAGATGCTTTCCGCCTTATCATATAGGTGTTTGTAAGAGGAAACGGGTCGATACATAATATACTTAGTCTTTTCAAGACCCTGGGCAGCCAAAATAATATTCTGGAAAACCGTCAGCTTTGGAAATAGATTGTTAATCTGAAATGTCCTTGATATTCCTAAGGCTATTCTTTTGTAAGTAGGGAGCCGAGTCACATCTTGACCTAAGTGCACTATACTCCCCTCCGTAGGAGAGAGGTCTCCACAGATGAGATTAAAGAGGGTGGTCTTCCCCGCACCGTTCGGCCCTATAATGCCATGCCTCTCCCCCACTTTGATTTCAAGGTTCAGGTGATCTACGGCTATCAATCCGCCAAATTCTTTCGTGAGACTCTCAAGGACCAGACAATGGGTATCCACCCCTTTCCTCCTTAACCTAATTAATCTTTACAAATAAAAAATCCCGAATGCTCCCGCACATAGTGCGGGAGCTGAATAGCATTCTTCTAAAATACCTGCCCTGTGAGCTTGAACACTTCACCCTACTTCTTTAAAGGCGGGTAGTCTCTTGAGTAGAGCGGTTTTTTCATATACTCATCCGGATCATAGGTCCAGAATTGGGAGACCTTTGGATAGACATGAATGACCGTATTCTGCAGCTCGCCCCCAATCTTTTCGACCTTCCTGATATAGATGTTTTGAATGGGGTTTCCGTATTTGTCCAGTTCGATGGGGCCGCGTGGGTCGTCGGTCACTTTCAGACCCTTGAGCGTGGCCAGAAATTTATCACGATCCTCTATGTCCCCGCCGAGCTTTTTGGCGGAATCGACAATCCACTTCCCGCCTGTAAAAAACATCTCACTGTAATAGGAAGCGCTCTTCCCGGCGAACTCCCTAAAGGGCACGGCAAAGGCCTTGTTTTCCGGCGTATCGATGGCCGCGCTGTAATGAAGGGCCGTGATCGTCCCTATGGCATAATCCCCCATGGACGGAAGGACATGTTCATCTGTCAGTGTTCCGCCACCCAGAAGGGCCATCTTATCCTTGAGACCGTACTCTGCATACTGTTTCGTAAACTGCAGGGCGCCGGCGCCGAAAAACAGCCCGAAAACCGCATCGGCATCTTTGTTAATCTGCCCAAGATAGGGTCCGTAGTCAAGGTTTCCGACAGGGGCCCAGAGTTTTTGTATGATCCTTCCCCCTGCTTCTTCAAAGGTCCTCTGGAAACCGCCGATGACCTCCCAACCAAAGGCATAATCATAGCCGATCGTCACGATCTTACGTAGCCCAAGGGTTTTATAGGCATACTCTCCAAAAGGATGAGAGGGCTGACTGCTGGTCCAACCTGTCCGAACCATCCATTTGCCCGGTTTCCTCTGGGTAAGGTCATCGGATGCCATAACCGCATAGATCGCGGGAATCTTCCGCTTGTCCACATAGGGCATAAGGGCATAACCCGTGGAGGCCATGAGACCTCCGATCAGGACGTGAACGCGGTCCTTCTCCGTTAGCTTTTTCACCTTGGTCAGGGCAACAGCCGGTTTTGCCTCCGTATCCTCGGTAATAAGTTCGATCTTACGTCCGGCAACCTGATAATTCTGCTCCTTGAGATAAAATTTCAAGCCATTGAGCATGTCCTTTCCCGTCTGAGCAGCAAATCCGGTTAGAGGTGCAAAAAAACCGATCTTAATCGGGCCTTTGGCAAAAGATGGCGCGGGCATAGCCGCCATGCCCATCACCAATAATACCAACACAGAAAACAGAAATACCTTTTTCATGACACTTCCTCCTTTCTTGAATTATCCATTATGAAATAAACTTTGATTCCGCCTAAAACATTAACTTTCTTCCTTACCCCCTCCTTTCACAAAACGTTTTACGAGTTCGCCCAAGCCACCAGGGGCGTACATTATAGTAAGAACATAAATGGCACCGATAATCAGGAGCCATCGTTCAGTATAGGCGCTGACAAAATTTTTCAGAAAGACGATGAGTCCCGCCCCAACTGCGGGCCCGATCAAGGTGCCGGCCCCTCCCAAAATGACCATAAGAAACGCCTCGAACGATGCCGTCAGCTCTACATCCATGGGGCTTACAAATCCGTTGTAATAGGCCCAAAGGACACCTGATACCCCGCTGAATCCCCCCGCCACAATAAAAGCCAGGTATTTGTGGAACCATGTGTTGTACCCGAGATTCCGCATGCGCCCTTCGCTTTCACGGATTCCCAGGAGGCTCTGGCCGAAGGGTGAACGAAGAAAGGTATAGAGGCAAACAAAGACGATGAGAAAAACGATAAGGGTCAGATAGTAGAAAACGATCGGCTCATCCAGAGATACGGGGAGACCGATATCCGGCCTGTAGATCCCGGCAATACCATTATCACCGCCGGTCATAGACACCCATCTGAAGGCCAGCCCAAAGATGATCATGCCAAGGGCGAGCGTGATCATAAGAAAATAGACACCACCCGTGTGGGCGACTAACAGCCCGAACAGGGCGGCTACGACAATGGCGGCTAAAATGCTGCTTGAAACACACCCCAGAAACCCGACCTTATAGCGGGCACTCAATATGGCTATCATGTATGCGGATGTCCCAAAATAGGCGCAATGGCCAAAGGATGCCAGCCCCGTATATCCCATAAGGACATCAAGGCTCATAGCCAATATTCCGAAGATCAGCATCTGTATAAGAATGGTCAGCCAATAGGATGGAAGAAAGGGAGGAAGAATTAGTAAGATGATAATTGCAGCGATCAATCCCACGATTTTCAACCTGAACTCGGTAAGCACACCCATATATCAGATCCCCCTAACTCGCTTTTTTGCCGAAAAGGCCTGTCGGTTTGACGGCGAGTATGACCGCCATGGGCAGAAAGATGGTAAAGTATGAGAAGTCCGGAAACAGGGCCTTCCCCCAGTTATCCATCAGCCCTACGAGGATACTCCCGATCGCCGCCCCTTTAAGACTACCCATACCTCCTACAATCACAACAACAAAGGCCAGGGGCAGGATCTCAAAATCCGCCCCGGCGTAAACCCCAAAGACTGGTGCAGCGACCACACCGCCAAAAGCGGCCAGAAAGGCCCCAAGGGCAAACATAAGGCCTGAAACCAAAGGAACGTTGATGCCAACGCCTCTGGCCATCTCCCTGTCGTCCACCGTGGCCCGTAATTGCGTCCCGAATGAGGTTTTTTCATTAAAAAACCAGAGCCCAATGGCGACAATGATCGAAATCAAGATCACCGCCAACCGATAGGCTGGAAAAACGGTTTCCCCGATATGGATTGAGTGTTGAAGAAAGGCGGGAGGGGGGAACGACAAGGGATCTCCTCCCCAGATTAACAGGGCGAGGTCCCTGAAAATCAGGGCAAAGCCCATGGTCATTAAAACCTGAGGAAAATGGTCCACATATCTCTTTAGGAATAAACGCTGCATTAGTATGCCGAGGATACCGATCGCCACACCGGCCCCAAGGAGGGATAGAATAAAATTGCCCGTGACCCAGTATATAGAGAGGCCGATATATGCCCCGAGCATATAGTAGGAGCCATGAGCGATATTCACAATGTTCATTACTCCGAAAATCAGGGAAAGCCCGCTGGATAAAAGAAATAAGACTGCTGCAAAGGAAATACCGCTGAGGGTTTGAATGATAAAAAAATTCATAACGTATTACCCTTTCACGATTCTATGGGCATAACCGTTTGATGTTCCGTGTCTGTTCTTCCCTCGATGAGTCCTTGACAAAAAGCGACTTGTTTGGCAGGTATCCTTTAATTTATTATTAAGCCTAAAATATGATGTCAAGAAAATAATTCACTCTTAACAAAATTTGCGAAAAACTTTATTTCATAAACAATCATTGTGCCTTAAAGCAATTTTAAACGGCTTATTTTTGTGAATGAATTTAAAACGTTCAGTTTTATTAAAATCTATTCGATAAATAGAACTCTCTCAACATGGTAGCGTAATTATGGGCGGTTCAAATTGAAATATGGGATTATGCTTTAAATTCGATCCGTTCCAGTTAACTCTTCCAGGGAATCCAGCGGACAAAGCGGCTAAAATAAAATAATCATCCCCTCCAGAAAGAACTAATGGATAGTCCAACCACCGTCTACCATCATGACATGCCCAACCACCATGTCGGATAGGGAACTGCACAGAAATAATATAGCTCCTATGAAATCCTCGGGCTGAGCCCAACGCTGAATCGGAAGCTTTTCTGCCAATACCCATTCTTTGTAGCCCGGCCTTTCCAATATTTCTCTGCGAGCCGGTGTTTCAGTAATGCAGGGGGCCACTGCGTTCACGTGAATCCCTTTAGGAGCCCACTCGTAAGCCAGCGCACGGGTCAAGTGATGAACGCCCGCTTTTGCCGCTGCATAGACTGATCGTCCTTTAAATGTAAGTTGGCCGAAGGTGGATCCGATATTAATGATTTTACCGCTTCCCCGAGGGACCATGATACGCGCTACCGACTGAGAAGTAAAAAATAATGCCTTAAGACAAGTGTCCAGCGTCTGGTCCCATTCCTCTTCAGTAACCTCCAAGGCCTCTACTGTTTCAGTCCATGCAGCATTATTAATAAGGATGTCGATCTTACCGAATGTGTCACGCACCTTTTCAGCCATCGCTCGAATCAGCGATACATCCCTTAGATCGGCGGGAAACACCAGAACTTTTCGGCCTAAGGCTTCAATCTCGGCACCCACTTCCTCCAGTGCAGCCCGGTTTCTACTGACCAAAGCCACTTGGACTCCTGCCTGCGCCAACCCGATAGCCAAAGTCCGCCCAATACCCTGCGATGCCCCCGTAACTATAGCAACTTTATCTTTCAGACCAAAACTTATCCAATTGCTGCTCATGAGGTATCCTCCAACACTCCCTATAAAGCGTATGGAATGATTAAGAATGCGATTATCGCATCGCCTCTTCCATATGTTCTACCATTGTGAAGACTACAGGTCCATCGGCCGTGACCAGTACATCCTCCTCCAACCGGCATGTCTGGGGAAGGCCCGGGTGGCCAGCAAAGGTCTCAGCTGCAAAGTACATGTTCTCCTTGATCTCGGCCGGATATTCGAGCGAATAAGCCCGCGAAATCCACATCCCCTCGTAAAGAGTGATACCAATACTATGTGCAAACTGCTGGAGGGTAACAGTCCCGTACTTATCGTCATCATATTCCGGAAACGCAGCCGCAACGTCTGCCGTAGTATTGCCGGGTCGCAAATTCTCAATGCCCGCGTACATGGAGTCGTAAACTTCGCGATAAAGGTCAATCTCCTGTTTATTCATCTTACTTGCGCATTTAAAACAACGCACAAAATCAACAAAGTAGCCGGAAGGCCCGACGGCATTGATGTCCACAATAACTAAGTCCCCCTGACGGATCATCTTATCAGTTGCCCAGCGACGATATGGACTGGTATTACCGCCTGAGGCAACAATAATGTCATAGATAATCTCACAACCCTGGTTCAGCATAAACTCGTGCACTTTGGCTTCGATTTCCCGCTCGCGCACTCCAGGCTTTAGCCACTCGTATTTGATCTTCCACATGGCGGCATCACCGATGGAAGATGACTGTTTTAACAACTCGATTTCATCACGGGTCTTGATCACTCGGGCCGCCGACATGGCCGGCCAACCATTCACAATATTGATGTCTCGATCCTGAAAGGCTTGTAGGGATGACATATCCAGGTTGTCAATGCCGATTCGTTCATTTTTTACACCATGCTCGTCCAAGACCTCGATGACACTATCAACCATCTTACCAGCCATGTGAGGCACAGCCCCCTCCGCCCACTGCCAAGTCATGGCAGGGCGTATTAGGCTTTTATCCACCCATGGCATATCAATTATAGCACACTGGAGGTCTGAGCCGGCTGTTTCGAAGAGCACCGGTTCGCCGCCATTGGGCAGCACAGCATAGCGGATGTTAATGTTGTACTTCCAGTTACCCTGGTACGAGCCAGTAACGTAGCGGATATTGGCACCAGCAAAAAGCACCAAAGCCCCCAAGTCATGGGCATCTAATTGTTCACGGGCGCGTTGAAGCCGATCCCTGCGCAGTCGCTCAAAATCGACGCGATACTGCCAATCAGCACCAGACTGACTGTAAAGGCGCCGCGGATCCGATTCATGTGGCTTGCCAATAAAATTTGTATCCATTTTGTATTCCATTGTTACCTCCTTATTAGCGCCAAGGTTTAGTCCCTATGGTTTTAAAAACCTTGTTTTTTCTCTAAAAAATATTTTCGGGCACTTAAAAATATGTTATTTAGGTATATATTTGGGACAAATCTAACCAGAGACTATCGCAGATAAACAGGCCAATTAAATCATTGAATTTCATAATTAACTCGCCAAATATTTTGAGGGTGTTCACCCCTCGAGTCCACGAGTCTAAATTAGAATTTGGCTAACAGAAACGAAATATGGTGTCAAGAAATATTTCACTCTCATCAAAACCCTCATTCTTACCCAAATTTACCAATATAGTGAGTCATTTTTAAAGCGGCGTTGCCTCATATTTCAAAATCGCGAATCAATTCTATAACTATGTTCAATTGCGAACCATCCGGTTATTCAGTGGCCGTGGTCGGCCCAATCTGGGTATAACCCTTGAGCCATATCAAGATGAGAAGAGGCGTCATTTCTTCAGTAGTGATGAAAAATTTCACTACTATTAAGTAAATAGCTTGACATATCAGAATAATAGAGGCATTTTTATATATGGAAATCATTTATCTAAAACAAATAAACCAAAGAGAGAAAGAAGCTGCACCATGCCGACCACAATGACTAAACTTGGTGAAAAGATTCGGAAAGAACGTTTAAAACGTCAGCTCACATTAGAACAATTTTCTAAAAAGACCGGTCTCTCCAAAAGCTTTCTCAGCCAGATTGAACGGGGTCTTACAGGATCATCGATCAACTCCCTCAAAAAGATCTCCAAACAGCTTGGATTTAGCGTAGTGAACCTTTTCTACGAAGAGAATAATATTGACTCTAACTGGGATTATAATAACTCCACCCAAAAAAATAATGACAGGAGACCGCCCTATGTAAATAGTGCAGAGGTGGTTCGTTCGGATAAAAGGAAGAGGTTTGCTCTCCCTGGATCTAATGTGATGTACGATCTGCTGACTCCAGATATGAAGCGCCAATTGGAGGTCATGTATATGCGGGTCACCAAAGGAGAAAATTCTGGTTCAGAACCTATGCTCGACCCTCCAGGAGAAAAGATTGGTATAGTGCTGAAAGGGTCACTCGAAGTTACCATCGGTAATGAGGTCTTCCAACTCAGTGAAGGAGATAGCATTTATTACCCAACCGATATGCCTCACTCCTGGCGCGCCATTGAAGGCGACTCCATCGAAGTCATATGGATACTAACCCCTCCTTCCTTTTAAAAGGACAAAGAATATAGCTCCCGCTGATGTCAGGAGTCAACCCTGATCCCTGCCTCCTATTCCGAGGATTGAGCTTTGATAAAGAACTTTCCCTGATGTTGGAGATACTTGGGAATATCTCATGAATTCTGAGTCAGGAGGCACACCCGGAGGTAAAGGCTTGAGGAGAGCCCTTATAAAGAACATTTATATAACCGACAAAAGATATTCTTATCATGTCACATCTATGGGTGTTACAATTTCAATCTCTGCATTCTTTTTCAAATTTTCAAGCCACTTCTCAAAAAGGCGGTTTTGCTTTTCTTGCATTAAAGAAAAGCTGTATTTTTCTTTCTCTTTTTGATATTTCTCTTCATCTATTCCCTTACTTGCCTCCCATCTAATAACAAAGGCACCCTTATCATTTTCAAAGATCTTGTCTTGGTATCTCTTATCCTTGCCAAGACTAAATATTAATTCATTCAGGGCTGGGTCATAACCTATTTTGGGAATAGATTCCTGCCGTGAAAAGAAATTGCTCTCCTCAGGCTTCAAATGTTTATTCTCTGCAAGCTTATCCCAAGATTCTGCTTTCTGCAATTCAGCCAAGTAGCCTTCTGCCGCTGCCTTTGCTTCCTTTGCCATAAGATATGGTATAAAATCCCTTTTTACTTTATCAACGGCCTCCTCGAAATCCGGCAAATATGATGCCTTCTTGTCAGAAACCTGAAAGATATAAAACTTCCCTTCCAGTTCCAACAATTCACTTGTTTCATTTTTTTCAAGAGAAAATAGGGATTGATGCAATTTTTTATTACCGCCAACACCTGGAATCAACTCATCTTGAGAAACATAATCAGTGTATTTTGCTTTAAGCTCATGTTCAGCTGCATATTCACCTAGGTCTGTGTCGTAAGGCATTTGGTCAATAAGAGAAAGGCCTTTTTCGTGGGCCAGTTCCGCACTTGCATTTGTAAACAAAATTTCAACAATTTGGTCGCGTACCTCATCAAGCGTTTTTGTCCTAACCTCCTTGATATCCTCCACTCTTATGATGTGGTACCCGAAGGGGGTTCGCACAAGATCACTAATTTCACCTTTTTTCAGTTTGAATGCAGCTTCTTCAAAGGGCTTGATCATCTTACCCTCTGAAAAGTATCCCAAGTCCCCTCCTTTCGACTTCGTTGGTCCTTCAGAATATTCTCTTGCAAGAGCTTCAAAATCCTTGCCCTGGCGAGCCATTTTGAGAACAGTTTTGGCCCTGTCTTTGACCTTCTTTTCTTCCGGCCCTGTTGCATCCTGGGCCAATTTAAAGAGGATGTGGCTGGCTTTCACTTGCTTGGGCTGCACAAAGATATCTATATTATTTTCATAATAATCCTTAATTTCTTTATCCTCTATTTTCACATCTTTCTTAAAGTCTTCCGGATCAATTTCAAGATACGTGAGTTTAATTTTCTCTGGTACTCTATATTTTTCTTTGTGCTCATCAAAAAACTTTTCCAAAGAAAGCTGATCTGATTTAACTGAGTTTTTAAATTTATCTGGCTTGAATTGAACAAAGCTGATCTTGATCTTTTCGTTGAAATAGGTGTAATAGTCTAGAACTTCTCGATCGGTTACCTCAATAAAGGTGGACAAAAATTGCCTAAGTTTCTTCTCAAGCAAGTCCTGGCCCATGTCTGCCTCAAAATCTTCAGCCTTCATTCGATTACGGCTCAAAAGGGACCTATATAGCCCCTTGTCAAATTGGCCATTAATCTTAAAAGGAGGGTAATCCATTATGGCCTTCTGGATCTCCATTTCTGTGACATCCAGTCCCAGTCTTTTGGCTTCCTGGTTGATCAATTTACGATTGATTAGGTTGTTTAATGCCCTGTTTTTCAGATCAAACATCTTGATTAGATTATCATTCCAGACATCTTTATATTGTCTTTGAAGTGCTTCAAGAAGGTCATAATAGGCCTTTTGATACTCTTTACTGCTGATCAATTCTCCGTTGACAAAGGCCATTTTCAATCCTCTTCGGGCCGTGAATGAATAGCCAAAGTAAAAGATAAAAACCACTGCAATGATGCCTATCAAGAATTTAATCAGCCATGACTTGGCATGCTTTCTCATTATACCCAGTAGCATTCAATTCTTCTCCCTTGCAAAACCAGTTATGAAATTCTCTCTATAAATCTTCAAAGTAAGGATGTTTTATAAGACTTCTACTCTGAAAATCACTGCTATTTCCTTAAAATGGGTAACGATACCTATTCACTTGTTAAAGAATATAAGGTCATTGAAATAACATGATCAATTATGGATGTCTACTCAGAATTTGGATCTTGATCTGTCTCTGGACCAAAAGCTGATGTCGCTTGTGATAGACGTTTTGAGCGATAAATCTCCTGGGCCCTTATAAGTGCATGAAGATCATCTATTCCCATTACCTCTTCTTCATCCTCAGCGATCACGTATCCAACCGGTAAGCCATCATCGTGCATATATTCAACAAGGTCTGTAATAAAAAATTCTTCTACCTCTTTTATTTTTCCATCAATTTCCTTATGCACCAAATGAGGCCTTGAACCAAGCACCAAAAGGTAATTGAGAAGGTCTTCATTTCTTGCAGCGTAAATCCCAGAATTACAAATCTGCAATGTCTTTTGTTTCTCTTCTGAGAATGTTCTCCAGTACTTCCATTCAATGATTCTCTTTACCTTGTCCCCTTCAATTTCCAGCACACCATATTGTTTTTTTGATTCTGGGCTGAATCCAAGGACGACTAAGCTCCTATCATTAAGATTTTCTACTAATGACAGGTACGTGGACTTTTTAACGAATGGGACATCTCCCATGGTGATTATCAGTTGCCCACCGTCCTCAGCTTCCAAGAATGGCCGGGCTGCAAGTAAGGCTCCTCCTGTTCCGTTGAGACCTGGCTGTTCTATATGAGTTATCCCAATGCCAAGGGTAGCCTTAATAATTTCTTCCTTTTTATGATTCACAACAACAGCTTTTCTTTCACAAGGCAGGTTACTCAGGACCTCCAAGAGGATAGGATGGCTACCCTCATAGTGAGATTTTCCTGAAATTAATGGCAGAAGCGTCTTATTGCCATCGAATTCCTTCATTCGGCTGCCTCTTCCAGCGGCCAAGATTACTGATGCTGTTTTATTCATAATGACGTTTTTGTGTTGACTTTTCCCTCAACCTTTTATAACACCAAGAGGTCTGAGTCGAGCAACCTTGGAGGCCAAACCAGCTCCATGGACTACATCCACGACCTGGGATACGTCCTTATAAGCTTCTGAAATTTCTTCCATAAGGGTTCTTTTTCCTCTTGATTGCACGAAGATGCCTTTGTCCTCTAATTCGCGGTGGATTGCTCGTCCTTTTGCCTTTTTTTTTGCTTGAGCACGGCTTAGGATCCGCCCGGCGCCATGACAGCTTGAGCCAAAGCTATGAAGCATTGCCCCTTCCTCCCCTGCAAGCACATAGGAGAGGGTGCCCATATCTCCTGGGATTAGTACCGGTTGGCCCACATTTAAATAAACTTCGGGTAGGAGGGAATGCCGCGGGGGTAAAGCACGTGTTGCCCCTTTTCGATGAACACAAAGAATAATCTCATTCCCTTCTATGGTATGCAGCTCTTTTTTTGCAATATTATGGCAGACATCGTAAAGGAGCCTCATCCCTAATTCGCGGGGGCTGATTGAGAGGACCTTAAGAAGCGTTTCCTCTGTCCATTGCATTAGAATTTGGCGGTTGGCCCAAGCATAATTGGCAGCGCATGCCATACCAGCAAAATAACGTCGTCCTTGGTCAGATTTAAGACGGGCGCAGGCAAGCTGTCTGTCAGGTAACTCAAAGGACTCTATTGAAAACTGTGCGCTCATCTCCTTGAGAAAATCGTCACATACTTGATGGCCAAGACCACGGGAACCGGTGTGAATGAGGATGGTTACCTGACCTTCAAACAGATTATAGGCTTTGGCTTTTTCCGAGTTGTATATTCGATCAACCACCTGGACCTCGAGAAAGTGATTCCCTGACCCTAACGTCCCTAATTGGTCTCTGCCTCTTTTGATGGCCCGTTCACTCAGGACTGAAGGGTCCGCCCCTTCCATGGCGCCATGGTCTTCTGTTCTTTCCAGGTCTTCAGGGGTACCAAAACCTTTTTTCACGGCCCATGCCGCCCCTTGAACGACTACCTTGGCCTCGTCGTTCTTGGATAGACGAATGTTGCTGGTTGAACCAACACCGGTCGGGATGTTTTGGAACAAGGCCGAAATCAGGTTTTTCATTAAGGGCCGGATTTCATGCGCATTGAGTTTAGTAGTCATAAGCCGGCAGCCGCAGTTAATATCATAACCTACTCCGCCCGGTGAAATGATGCCTTCATCAAGGTCGAAGGCTGCAACGCCCCCGATGGGAAAACCATAGCCCCAGTGTATATCAGGCATGGCAAGCGAGTGACCAACGATACCCGGAAGAGTAGCAACATTGGCAACTTGAGTTAAACTTTGGTCCTCTCGAACGTCCTTGATAAGCTCAGCGTTTGAGAAAATCAGACCATTTACTCGCATATGGCCAGTTTTTGGAATTAGCCATCGGTAATTATCAACTTTTTCTAATTTAATATCCATATCAGGACTTCTTATTTATACATCAAAAATAATCTTAGCCGCCCAATGGTCATCTTTTTTTGCAACTTCGATTTGATGGTAGGTAACCCCCTTTATCTCATAGAGTATCTCATGCAGGCTTGGATCAAAGGAGTTAGTTATCAGAATCGCATCAAGATGCGTGGAAGTTATGGATTCAATTTCAACGTCAGTGACCACAACCTTTTCTCCTTCGAAAAGGTAGAGGATTTCACTCAGCCAACGTACCATGAGGTCGGCCAGGTCTTTACCATCAACCGCGAGTTTGATAGTGTTATTTTTCTCCGCTGGCTTTCCTTTGACAATGATCTTAATCATTGATTTGGCTGCGGTTTTAAAAAGATCTTTGAGGTCCAAGCCGTTTACTATAATACCCAGATCCGCTGTATGGTCTAAAAACCTAAAGTTTAGTTTATCCGAATCCATAAAGAAATACTATCTATTACCACACAAATTGTCAAAATTTCGTTAAATTTAAAAGGGGGAAAGGAGATTATGATCTGCTCCTTTTGCGGGAAAGAAATTGATGTTGAGGACAAAGTAAGCAGGAATGATATCTGTTCCTATTGTCACAAGGATCTTAGATGTTGCAAGCAATGCAAATTCTACGATCCTCATTCCTACAATGAGTGTAGAGAAGTCACGGCGGAACGAGTTGTTGAAAAGGAGAGGTCGAATTTCTGTGATTACTTTATCTTTAAAGGATCATCCCAAGAAAAAGTGAACAAAAAAGAAGATGCAAAAAAGGCGCTGGAAGCACTTTTTAAGAAGTAATTTCTGAGTAATATTCAAAATATTGGGCACTTATAAGTACATGGGATATTATAAATAAGGAGGTAAATGTGAGCACATTATCAAATATCCGTCCCGATATTCCTGGATCACGAGATAGAGATAACGTCTTGCGGATCTTAAAAAAGGAAAGCTGGTTTAACATATGTCTTGCCGGTGCTATTTTACTTATAATCGGGATGATCTTCATCGTTCCCATCTTTATCACCAATGTTGAGGCTCAGGATACCGAAGAAGAATATTTCAGTCGTCTTCGAGAAAGGATGGTGAAAATTCAGATATCTGACCCTCCGGATTATCGTGATCCGGTCCGGGACAAAAGGGTGCTTAATGCGATGCGCGCTGTTCCCAGACACCTATTTGTCCTCCCACAAGATATTTCCAGTGCATACAGGGATCACCCAATTCCTATTGGATATGGCCAGACCATCTCACAGCCATATATCGTCGCACTGATGACGGAAATGCTTGATGTTAAGCCTGAACACAAGCTGCTGGAGGTAGGTACTGGATCAGGTTATCAGGCCGCGATTCTCTCTCGTTTGGTAAAAGAAGTTTATTCTGTAGAGATTATAAGGGCACTCGGAGAGCAGGCCGCTTTGCGTCTCAAGCGTCTTAAATATTGGAATGTGCATACAAAGGTAGATGATGGATATTACGGCTGGAAAGAAAATGCCCCTTTTGATCGAATCATCGTCACGTGTGCTGCTACTTTAGTCCCGCCTCCACTATTAAAACAGCTCAGGCCTGGGGGAAAGATATGCATTCCTGTGGGCGGACAATATACCGTGCAGTTTCTTACAATGATTGATAAATCCAAAACCGGCACTATCAGTATGCGAAAGATGCTCCCGGTTCGCTTCGTACCTCTCACCAGGACCATTAAATGATAAGCAACCTTTCTTCGATCAGCGCCTCTCCTCGCCATGCCATACTCCTCTCATTGACCTCAGCCTCCGTACTTGCTTACGAAATCCTTCTAATGCGTCTTTTATCCATCGCACAATGGCATCACTATGCCTATATGGCCATCAGTATGGCACTTTTAGGGTTCGGCGCAGCAGGTTCACTGTTATTCCTGTTTTTCAAGCGAATTAGAAAGAACCTGGAGGAATGGCTGGTAGGTCTTTCGGGCGCAGCCGCAATATCATTCTCTCTGGCCTTCAGCCTGTCACAGAAGATGGGCCTGGATCCGCTTCAGCTTGCCTGGCAACCCGCCCAGTGGTTAAAAATGTTCCTTAACTATCTCATCATGTCAGCCCCTTTTATACTTGCAGGGGGGATAATAGGCATAATCTTGACCGGAGCCGGCCAGCAGGCACATCGTATGTACGGCATAGACCTGCTTGGGGCAGGATGCGGGGCCTTGGCTATTGTGCCGATCCTTTACCTGGGACTCCCATGGAACATCTTATCTTTCTTAGGGTACATCATGATCCTCGGAGCAACATGGTGCTGCCGCTTCATGCGAAACCGTAAGGCCGGAGCAAGTATGCTCCTGATATCAGCGGGAATAATTGCTATTGTGTACATATTATTTCCGCCAGTTCCAAAGATCCATGAAACAAAGGCCCTTCCCATGACGCTATCATTTCCTGATGCACGCATTGAGGCAATAAAAACAGGGCCCCTTAGCGTCATTCATGTGGTTGGAAGCTCACTCATCCGACACGTGCCAGGGATGAGCTTGAATTTTGGGCTCAATGCAAAAGACCAATCGGTTGGGTTACCAGAACAGAAAGCTATTTTTGTAGACGGCGATGCCTTAAGCCCTATAGCCAAATTCACAGGAGATCTTGATGAACTGGAGTACCTGGACTTTACCTCCATAGCTCTTCCCTATCATGTCAGACACCCAAGAGAGGTGCTGGTTGTCGGGGCCGGAGGAGGCAGCGATGTGCTTCTTGGTTTGTTGCATCATACCCCCAAAATCGTTGCCCTGGAGGCAAATAAACAGGTAGCAGATCTCTTACTAAGACAGTTTGCATACTTCTCCGGACACTTGTATTCAAGACCAGATGTAAGGTTAGAAGTGCGAGAGGCCCGCCAATTTCTACATTCCACCGACAAACGATTTGATCTTATTCAGATCTCGCTGCTCGATTCCTTTGTAACATCTGCTGGAGGGCTTCATTCCGCCGCTGAGAGCTATCTATACACAAAAGAGGCCATTGAGCTATATCTGTCACGTCTTACTGACTCCGGCATACTTGCCATTACAAGATGGCTGAAACTCCCTCCACGTGACTCACTGAGGATGATTGCGACTGCACTGTCAGCACTGAAACAAATGCATCTGTCAGACCATCCTGAGAATCATCTGCTCTTCATCCGGAGTTGGAAGACTTCCACCATCCTCGTATCAAAGTCTCCTTTTACACCTGACGAAATTTTGCGTGCAACAAGGTTCTGCAATGATAGAAGCTTTGATTTTGGCTATTATGCCGGGATGAAGGTGGAACAGGCCAATCGCTATGATATTCAAAAATCACCCGACTATTTCATTGGGGCAAGTGCCCTTTGTGGGCCGGAGGCAAAATCTTTCCTCAATAATTATGTCTTTGATGTTTCGACAACGACCGATGATCGCCCTTACTTTTCCCATTTTTTTCGATGGGACAAGGCGGTATTCCTTTTTCAGCAACTCCGTAGAGAATGGCTTCCAATTATAGAACTGGGATACGTATTTATTCTTGCAACATTGGTCCAGGCTGCACTGGCAAGCGCTGTACTGATCTTATTACCACTTGTATTCCTTCCATTGATTTACAAAGGATCAAACAGGGTCGATTCCCGGCCTAAACCTAAAGAGGTTTTGGGTACTCTTGTATATTTCTGGTGTATCGGCATTGCTTTCATGTTTCTCGAAATGGCCCTAATTTCAAAATATACTCTGCTTCTATCCCACCCGGTATACTCTGCCGCTGTAGTATTGAGTACCGTTCTCGTTTTTGCCGGGTGCGGAAGCCTAAGTGTACGTCGATTCCAGGCCATGGGACATTGGTTTCTCTGGATTCCGGTTGCTATTGTCTCTTTATGGGTCCTGTTTCATGTTGCGGCAGGGGATCGACTGTTTAATTTGGCGCTTAGTTGGCCTTTTGTGAGAAGGCTCGCTCTGGCCTTTTTACTACTCTCCATACTCTCATTTTTCCTTGGTTGGCCATTTCCATCAGGTCTTCGTGTCATGGCAAAAAACTTCCCAGGCCTTGTTCCTTGGGCATGGGGAATCAATGGATGCGCTTCAGTGATAGGTGCGGTGCTTGGCAAATCCCTTGCTGTAAGCATGGGATTCAAACTCCTTATGCTTAGTGCCTGTGTCCTGTATATATTGGCAATAGCTACTTTTTATGTTACATTCCGACCCGCTAATACTGATCTGCACTGATTTAAACATAACCGAAATCTCAAAGTTGATCTTTTTTTTCCTAAATGATATTTATAATTTTAAAGATTGTTACAATTTTGAGAGAAACGACAATTTATGGATAAGATCTTCCCTATAGAATTTAATCCGGATTATCTAATATATGCCGGTGCCATCGGCATTCTACTCGGCCTGATTTTCTTTGTTCTTTTCTTTTACCGACGCATACTCTGGATAATACGTACACTCTTAAGAAAAAAAACTACCTCCCCTAAACTTCTGGCCAGCTTGCGCAACTTGGTGGCAATTGCATTTTTTATCTCTATTTTCGGTATGGTGTTTTTTTTAGGTTTCGGTCTGCGTGCGTATCACTCCTTTACCTATGAAGAACCTGTGGCCGAAATCATTACTCAGCCATTAAATTGGGCTGAACAAAAATCAGTAACATTAGTGAGTTACTTTTCCGCTCACTCTAAAACCACTCGTTATATTTTTTTAAAGGGCGATCAATGGATGATCGAAGGCGACATCTTAAAATGGGACAGCTGGCTTAACTTTTTAGGATTTCATACCCGCTATCGGCTGACGCGTCTCCAAGGCCGATATCTAAGCACTAAAGAGGAGATTCAAAAAACACGCACCATTTATTCACTCGTTGAACAGGAAAATAATCCTCTTTGGAGATATCTCTATCAATATGGGCAAAAACTGCCTTTTATTAGCACCGTTTATGGAAATGCAGTGTTTCAGGATTGCCGGCCAAATAGGAAGTATTTGATTTATGTAGGCACATCAGGATTTATTGTTAGAGAATCCGATCTCACCCAACAGGCAAGGAGATTGACCAATTTATTGTAGTCTTTTTCATTGTGAGGCACAGAAAATATAGTCTGGATATCCGGCCAAACTTTTGCAATTTCTTTAAGTTGGGTATTCATTATTCCCTCCAAGATCCTCGATCATATTCTTTATGGGTAAGAATATAACGAATATAAATCCAAAATTGACGACCGACACCTCTCTCCACAAGCCATATCTTCGCCGCTCCGTTACCTTTGAAAAAATGACGGCAAGGATATTTTGTAGACAAAATCTGGCAGGGTATGACAGGAAAATGGGTTGATTTTTTTATATATATGTGTAAGTATATTTGCATCTCAAAAAAGGAGGTTGTGATAATGGCTCAACTGGCTGTCTACATTGACGATAATTTGTCTAAAAGACTGGATAAGGCTGCTAAATCTTCCGGCAAATCCAAATCAAAATGGATCGCGGAAGCAATTGAAAAATCACTTGATGACCAATGGCCGCAAGGATTTTTCAACCTTGCAGGGAGCTGGAAGGACGACGAGGGGCCTGAAGAGATTCTTCGCCGGATTCGAAAGGGAATGGAATCCTCTGAAACCAGAGAGGAACTGATCTGATGATTCGGCTTTTAGATACAAATATATGCATCTATTTCCTTAACAGGAAATCTGAAAAACTAATTGATCATTTTCAACGCTCCGCACCTGCCGGTATTAAACTTTCATCGATAACAGTGGCTGAACTATACTACGGGGCTGATAAGAGTAAGGCGAGAATAAAGAATCGTAAAATCGCTGAAGAATTCGTATCGACTTTTCAAATTATCCCCTTTGATTCAACGTGCTGCAATTATTATTCAAAGATCAGGAACTCATTAGAAAAATCCGGCAAGCTGATAGGCCCTATGGATATGTTGATCGCTTCCATTTGCCTTGCCAATAATTTTATCCTTGTTACGAACAATACCAGGGAATTTAAACGGGTTGCTAATTTAAAGTTGGAAAACTGGCTATAATCCCGTCTTCATAATTGCCTGCTGCGCATATACACTTCATCATCGAAGCGGCACACCCAGGATTCTTGAACTGTGCTTTACCCTTCCACCTTTCTTCAAAGCCATATCTCCGCCGCTCCTGCCTGATGTCGGCTTCCCAGGTTTCCATAAGCATGATCTATCCTTCTTTAATTTACTTTTTTACCACTGTCCCGATTTCCATAACCTTAAAAGGCTCATTTCGGGATCAAAAAAGCGGTTATAAGCCCCATTTGGGGCTACTTTTTTATGACTTCTCAAAGCATTTTAATCTGTTGCCTTGGCCTATCCCTGGACTTTTATAAATAATTACCCAAAACAGCCTACAAATGATTCTTTTCTAAGAATTTTCAAAAAGTTAGCTCGGCCCGACCCCACTCCCTCCAATGTAGGCACATCAGGGTTTATTTTTAGAGAATCCGATCTCACCCAACAGGTTAAAAATATTGATTAAACCTTCGGAAGAAAATACCAGATAAAAAAATTTAAAAGATTCGTACCCGATCCAAGGTCTCTTTCCTCTTCCTCCAGTCAGGGAGACAATGGGTTAAAAAAGAATAAAAATGCTTTGAATGATTAGGATACTTCAAATGGCAAAGCTCATGCATAATAACATATTCTATGCATTGAACAGGGAGTTTTACCAGTTTCAGGTTTAACGTAATTCGACCGGCATGGCTGCAGCTACCCCATCGTTTTTGCATTGATCGAATAGTAAAAAAAGGTTCGGGAATTCCATGCCGGGATGCAATAATATAACATTTATCCATATACCGTTCTAGGGTTTCCTTGGCCCGCTTACGATACCATTCGTCCACGATCCTTTTTACGTTTTTTCTATCGGTCTTATTTCCTGTCCGGACATGTAAAAACCGTCCACGTAGCTTTGCAAGCTCCCTTTCGCCATTTTCAACCTTAAAACGATACTGCCTGCCTAAATAGACCAGTGTCTCTCCGCTTACATATCGTTTTGGCGTAGGTAATGGGTGATATCCTTCAAGCTTATCGATGGATCTCGCTATCCAGGGTGCTTTTTCCTTTACTGCTCTGCGAATATGATGACCTGAAGCTTTCTTTGGCGCAAATACATCCACACTCAAGTCAGGTGAAACAACAATACGCAATCGTCTCCGGTCTGCGCGATGAAGATGATAGGATATCTTTCGTGAGCCGAAATCAATAACATGCTCTGTGGATTTAGTCTTCATTAGCGATTGCCACCTCAATGCATCGATCGATGATGGCATCCTGTTCATCAAGCGAAAGCTCAAGATCATATTCTTCTGCGACCTCAAAGAGGATATCGTCTATTTCACCCCTCATCCTATTAAGGGCGTCCTGATTCGTACGCCAGTCTCTGATCTTGTGGGGAGCTATCCTTTCAACTATACGAATAGCGATCTCGGTTCCAGGTTTATCATCCTTTAAAGTATACTCAGCCAAAGGCTCCCTGACACACCCAAAATAGCGGCGCTCCATATCCTTCCCCACAAGTTCATAGGGGACATCATCATCCGTGTGCGTAACAACTTTCGTTGAAATGTCCTTTATTTTTTCAAGTGCCTCAAGTGCCTGAATTCGGCCTGAGTGAAGGACCTCAATAACTTCCTCCAGGAGTTTGGAGAATTTTTTATAAAAGGCCGGGTCCTTTGCCATTTCATGTTCAATAACACGCCGTGTTGCAGCGGCAATCATGTCGGCCTTGGCCCCTGTGCTTTTATTGTTTTCCTGAAGAAGCTCCTGCCTTTCCTTAGCGTCCAAGAGATTTATGGGTTCACAGAGCCTTTGAACTTCATCCGCCCCAACATGCGCATCGATCAGTTTCTCGATCTTCGGCTCATATTCCGAAAAGTTTATCCTCTCCTGAAAGCGCTGTGTGACAGCCGCCCTAAGGTTCTGGAAAAACTTGAGGTCGGCCTTGTATTTTCCTATTTGCCCTTCAGGTGTGGTCTCCAGAAAATTTGTCGATGATAGTGCAAGTGAGAGGATTCGTGCGAAAAGGCTAAATCGCTCATAGAACCTGTTTCGTAGTTCATCATCTCTTAGATGGACCTCATAGACTTCCGGGTCTTTAGCTCCCTTAACCGCTTCAAACAGATCCCATAGATCGGAATGGCGCTGGGGAAGTTCGGCTATTTTGTCGGCAATATATGTTACTGTTTCCTCCAGATCAGCACGGTCGTAATCCGCTAGCTGGGTGTAAAAATCAATGGCTTCATCCAGTTCTTCTATTACTCCGCTGTAATCAAGGATTAATCCATATTCTTTCCCCTCGTAAAGACGATTCACCCGGGCAATGGCCTGTAGGAGTGTATGCTCCTTTAACTTCCGGGCCAGATAAAGAACAGTATTACAGGGGGCATCGAATCCGGTCAGCAATTTATCCACTACAATGATGATTTCAGGACTCTCGCCATGTTTGAAGGCGTTTATAAGCTGTTTATTATAATTTTTTTCAGAGCCGAAGCGATCCATCATTTCATCCCAAAAAACCTCTACAGCCTCACTCCTGACCGTGTCACCATCATCGCCCTCCTTTTCATCAGGCCCTGATATCAGGACTTCTGCTTTAACCATTCCGAACTCATCCATAAACTGCTTGTATTTAAGCGCGGTCTCCTTAAATGGTGCCACAAGCTGCCCCTTCAGGCCTGTCCCTTGATATGAGGATAGATAATGAAGGCTTATATCCCACGCAACCATGCGCACCTTTTGAGTTGCCTTGTTAAGCTGCTGCTCCGTGGAAAACTTTCTTTTCAAATCCGCCTTCTGATCTTTGGTCAGTCCTATGGTTATCTTCTCAAACCAGCTATCTATCGCATTTTTATCCACCTTCTGAGGCACATATCGGCACTCATAGAGTAGGGGTTTTACGGCATTATCCTTCACGGCACGGGAAATCGTGTACGCGGGCCGGAAAAGGTCGCCAAACTTGGCAAAGGTGTTTCTTTTAGCTGATTTTGCCAGAGGCATTCCTGTGAAGGCGATAAAGCATGCGCCTTTCAGGGCCAAGCGCATTCGTGAGTGCTGTCTTTCATACTGACTCCGGTGCCCCTCGTCCACAAGCACGAATGTATTGCGATCAGCCCTGGTCAACATCCTCCCTGATGAGACTATTGCAAACTTGTGAATCAGGGTTGTTACCACATGGGTACTCCGGTCAAGAAGGAGATCCACAAGGTGCTTGCCCGTATTGGCCTGTTCCGGCTCCAGCCCGCAGGCCCGGAAGGTCCCGCATATCTGATCATCAAGGTCAATACGGTCAGTGACAAGGATTATCTTGGGATTCAATATGGCAGGATGAAGGGCCAGTGATTTGGCGAGCATGACCATTGTAAGAGACTTGCCGCTCCCCTGGGTGTGACACACAACGCCACCAGGCCTCGGGCTGTCGGGAGACGCGCTCAATGCCCGTTTCATTATATCGTGTACTGAAAAATACTGCTGGTACCGGGCGATCTTTTTCACGCCATTATCAAAAAGGATGAATTTATAGGCCAGTTCAAGCAGACGCCCGGGGCGACAGAGAGAGTAAATAGCCCGGTCCTGTTCATAGATCTCCCGCCCATTTTCAATAATAGATCGAAATTCTTTTCGTACATCCCTAAAGGGCACACCGAGTAAATTGTTAATATCCTTTTCATCTAGGCTGTTTTTAAAGATCTCCTTTATCTCTTTATCAAGCTTCTCTTCCCTCCAGACCGCCCAGAACGGGCGAGGGGTTCCTGTGGTGCCATATTTGGCCTTGTCCCTTGCCAGGGCCAAAAGAATCTGGCTATATAAAAATAGCTGTGGAATGCCGTCCTTTGCCTGGTACCCTGCAAGCTGGTCAATGGCAAGATCAATGGGATTCTTCCTCGGTTCCGTGTAGGCGGATCGCTTGCATTCCATAACACAGATAGGTATTCCGTTTACAAACAACACTATATCCGGCACATAGTGTTTCTGGTATCCTATCCTCTCTACCTTATATTCAGCGGTACAGTGATATGTATTGTTTTCAGGATTCTTCCAGTCAATGTAATTGATAGTAAAACTCTTTGTGTCACCCTCGATTGTCTGGGGCACGCTGGTCCCAAGGCACAAAAGTTCATAGGCATGTTCGTTCTGATGGATTGCTCCTGTGGCCCGGAAGGATTTGAGTGCCTGCACGGCGCTTTGAATTGCGTTTTCAGTAAAGGGCCGTGTGTCTCCCTTGAATTCATAGCGGCAATGATCGCGTATATGCTCAACCAGGATAGGCTCCAGGATTGTGGAACCAAGGCGGCCTCCCCGGAGATGAACAGTCTCTTCGGGCGTCAAATACTTCCAGCCAAGGAGCATTAAAAGATGGAGGACCGGGAGCTGGGACTGGATTTTTTCCAGATAGCTGGGAAGCTCATAATCCTGAATTCCATATGGGACCTGTTCTTCCATGTCCTCTCCTATGTCTTCACCCGGATCTCTCCGGTCAATAATTTCTGCATGAGACCGCGTTTCTGTTTTTCGAGGAAATACAGATATTTTTCATGAAACTTCAAATCGAGATCTGCGTTCATTAATATTTTCCCGATCTTATTTTGGACTTCAATAGGGGGCACAAGGACATTCATTTTTAGAAAATCTTTTTTATTCATAACTCGGTTTCTACCAGCACCACCTGGAGAAATCAGTCCTAAATCCCAAACAAACCTATTCGTCAGAATTAAATTCCTCAGATATTCTAAATTCACTTCTTTTTCTTTAGGCCGAAATGTAGGAAAACGATGAGAAACATATCCACCAGCATCTTTTTCTGTCGCTATCGCGATAGCCCCTTCCCAGGCAAAAGTTATATTGACAATCAGATCATTTGCTTCGAGACGATACAGAGTGTCCATCATTACTTTATCGGGTTCTTTGATTATTTTTTGAAAGGTGCCCTTACCATGGCTGCGTATCCCGATAGACAAATAAGGTTCATTGGGTTTAGGCACTGGGCGAGAGACAGGCTCAATCAGTTCACCAAATCGTTTTATTTTCCATGTTGTTCCTTTCAAGTGTCTATTATATCTCCCCTTAGAAATTAATTGTTGCATAAGGCCTTTCTTGAGTCTTTTTTTCGCATCAATGAGCTTGCGTGTTTGCTCGACGGCCTTATCCCATATGGAAAGGATTTCAGCGATTTTTTTCTGTTCGGGGAGAGAGGAAAATGGCACATTTAGTGCTTTTAAAGCACTAGAATAAATATGCACGACTGAATGACCTTGACCCAATTTTCTTTTATATCTGACTATTAGTTCACTATTAAGCGAATAAGATAAGTAAACACAATTAACCCCTTTTGGACTAAAGATAACAATATCACCCCCAGCATAAGCTTCCTCGTTTTTTGTGTATGCCACACATTTCCCTATTTCATCCAATGTTTCCCCAGAGCCAGCAAAAAGAATGTCATTTTTTTTTAATTCGACGACTTTTTTTAGCAGTTTCTTTATCGATAAATGAATGGAAATTTTTTATTTTAAAATTATGTTTTGTATAGATTTCACCATAAGTAATACATGGAACCCCAGCTTCTTTTTTTTCGTAATTAGAAATTCCCGCACCTTTTGAAAAAAATCCAACTGATCCTAGTGGATTAACTTCCCAATCCTTAGGAATCCATCCAACCTTAGTTTTTTTATACCCCGGTCTATTTTTGTTTCGATCAATCAATCCTTCACCTTCCCTGACCACAAAATACACGAATAGAATTTGTTTAGTCTTTTTTGTGGTTTTAATTTTCCCGCCTTTGCCACATGCCATCATTACGGCGAAAGCCGGATTCCAGAGATCTAAACTGGATGCCGGATCTGGTCCGGCATGACAATACAGCCTGACTACCTGCGAGAACGGTAATTATTTTTTTCGTGTTTTTCGTGTGGTTTTTGGTCTCTTTTTAACCTGAACAACCTTTGCTGCTTCCTCAAGCTGCTTAATGGTCTCTTCCTGTCCTATGGCTTCCTTGTATTTCCTTCGACGCTCTTCAAACCGTTCATATTCCTTTCCTGCATAATCGTCAGCATCCTTTTTACTGACTCTTCCCGCAGTCGAAAGCACCTTCCTCTGATTAAATTTAAGGAATTCATCCAGTTTTATCTCCCAGTCTCTCATAAAGACCTGTTTGCGATGTCTGGCTTGATCTTCCGCATGATCAAGCCACATGACCACAATCCGGTTGAGTTCGTCTATCTCATTTTCCTTGAGGTAATTTTTTGCAATAGTCACATCTGTTTTACGTACCTCACCCTCTTTCCAACTTGTCAGGCCCATGTTGGGTTGAGAGTGGTCAGCCCTGTCCCGAATGAGTTCCGCCGCAGTCATTCCGGTTGCCGCAAAATGCAACTTGTTCTGGATGACACTGAAGAAATGCGTTGTTTCAGACCAAGACGGGTCATAATCTCCTGCCATTGCAAAAATTTCCTTTACCCTAAGATACATACGCCGTTCGCTTGCTCGGATATCACGAATGCGTTCAAGCATTTCATCAAAATAGTCCGGGACGGAAGAACCTGCCACGGGGGGATTCTTTAGTCGCGCATCATCCATTACAAAACCTTTGATAATGTATTCCTTTAATTGCCGGGTTGCCCAGATGCGAAACCTAGTGGCTATAAGGCTCTTTACCCGATAGCCAACAGAGATGATCATATCAAGATTGTAATGGGTCAGCTTGCGTTGGACTGAGCGTGTACCCTCCTGACGAACTGTCAAAAAATCCTTGACAGTTGCTTCAGGGCTTAATTCTCCTTCATCAAATATATTCTGAATATGAAGGCTGATATTCTGTTTTGTTGTCCGGAACAGATCCGCCATCATCTGCTGGGTTAGCCAGACAGACTCATTTTCCAGCCGGACATCCAGTTTAACTTGGCCATCTTCAGTCCGATAGATAAGAAATTCGGAATTTTTTACAGGCAGGTTGTCAGACATTGTTCTGTCCCCCTGATGAATTAAAAACCCAGTTCTTTCAGATAATCCCTCATCTTTTCCTGTGTTTCAGCCAATTCCTTCTCGATCTGGTCGATCTCCTCCTGAACAGCGCCAATATCTATCTCTTCTTCCGGCTCAAAGGTGTCAACATATCTTGGAATGTTCAGGTTGAATTCATTTTCTTCAATTTCGGCAAAGGCGGCAAGATAGGAATATTTATCGAGGCCCTTTTTCTTCCTGAAGGTATTGACTATTTTTTCTATATCTTGGTCTCTGAGCTTGTTCTGATTGGTGTTCTGGGCGAATTCACGGCTTGCATCAATAAAGAGCACTTTGCCCTGACCGTAAGGTTCTCTTGATTTATCGAATATCATAAAGGCCGCGGGTATCCCGGTTCCAAAAAAAAGATTGGACGGCAGGCCTATAACGGCGTCAAGCAGGTTCTCCTTGATAACAGCCTCCCGGATCTTTCCTTCCTGTCCACCCCGGAACAGGACCCCATGGGGCACGACAACACCAACTCGGCCCTTTCCCTCCACAGCCGTTGCCAGCATATGACTTATAAAGGCCCAGTCACCTTTGCTCTTTGGAGGTATGCCCCGCTGGAAACGGCCATAGCGATCTTCAGCGGCAATCTCCTGTCCCCACTTGTCCAGGCTGAAGGGTGGATTCGCGATCACCACATCAAATTTAATAAGCCTGTCATCTTCCACAAACTGGGGGTGTCTGATGGTATCTTCCCACTCGATATAGGCAGAATCCACACCATGGAGGAACATGTTCATCTTACAGAGCGCCCAGGTGCTGCCATTCATCTCCTGGCCATAGAGGGCAAAGTCTTCTGATCCTACCTGTTTCGAGGCCCTTACCAGAAGAAAGCCGGAACCACAGGCAGGATCGCAGATCCTGTCCCCTTTCTTTGGTGCCACAAGACGCGAGAGAGTCTCCGATACTCCTGCCGGCGTGTAAAACTCACCCGCTTTTTTGCCGGCAGTAGCGGCAAATTTTTCAATCAGATATTCATAGGCATCTCCGATAACATCCATGTGTCCGATCGATTCCGGTCGCAGGTCCAGTGAAACAAGATCTTCAAGAAGGTTCTTCAACCTAGTATTCCTTTGCCTGGTTTGTCCCAGGTTAGCTTCACTGTTAAAATCAATATTTCTGAAAACGTTATGTAGTTTGGCCTTATTAGCATCTTCCAACTGTTCCAATAGAATATTGATCAGCTCGCCGATGTTAGGTCTCTCTCTCCGCTCAAAAAGGCTGTCAAAGGTACAGAGGAATTCGTCCTCCACATTATCCTTGCTGTCTTTAAGTTCTATCTTGGGGATAACAAACCTATCGCGACTCAATGCCCTTTCAACACGTAATTGATCACCCTTATACTTCCTTTCATACTCAGATACCTTGGCTTTGAATATATCACTCAGGTATTTAACGAAAAGCATGGTGAGGATGTAGTCCTTATACTGGGCAGGATCTATTACTCCTCGAAATGTATCGCATGCCTGCCATACCTTGTTAAATATAGCCTTAATCTTTTGCTGGTCGTTCATATCATTATCCTCGTGAATATTTATTCCTTGATTATTGAATTGCGTTTCAATGTATCTAATAATTTATTCCCTAATAACCGATGTTTTAATTCTATTTTTTCGAGCATGCTATTTGCCAATCTTTTTTCATGGGACATTAATTTTATGATTTCGCTGATCCTGCGCTGTTCCTCAATAGGGGGTAATATTATTGGGATTTGGGAAAAATCCGCCCTCGGCACGAGAGGTGTGCCGGCGCCCGTCCGAATCTCGGATATTTTCAACTGGAAAGATTCCTGGTTCAGACACCATGCCATATAAGCGGGCTCTACTATTTCCTTTGGTTTAATAATATAAAAAGAGGCTGTGGCCAGGGTCGGGGTTGGAACGGCATTAAGGAGTATCGCACGATTGAATGACCCACGCGACATAAATAATATATCTCCGGCTGATACGATGTACTTTTCCGAAGGCCTTTCTGGTATTATTCTAAGTTCATGCTCCCTTTTATATTCATAGGGGCCATTATCAGGAAGGTATTTGGCCAGAATAATCTGGTGTGTTCCATTGGGATCATGTGATATTGAAGTCTTGATGGAAAAGCCGGGCAGAACATCGGCACAGGCTATGATGGGAACGGTTTGTGTTTTCATAGTTCCACCCGGTGTTAAGGTTAATAATTACAAGTAGGATTGTAGTTTTTAATCAAGTCTTCTTCAATCCTGAGACGTTTCGTTTCAGACGATTCCAGCATTGCAGCTATGTGGGTCTTTCGATTTCTGTCAAAACAGGACTTTTTACGGTGGTCGTCAAAACGTTTACTTAGATCACCAGTCTACCCTACATACAAAATTGTGTAATTCCCGTTTTGACTCGATTTTCGAAGCACCATATAAACACCCTCTAATGCCTTTAAATCCGTTCCCCAGGGATACACATAGAATTTGTATTTGGATCCTGAAGCTCCGGTTGCGATAATAGTTTCATCTGCCATTTGTGTTCCTTTCGTTTTGGCAGGCTTGACACAGGGATCAGGATCGCATAAAATTTGTTTGAAGTTTGGCGATTTTAACTGCGCCCTGCTCAAGGCTGCCGGTTAAAGTCCCATCAAAGCCCGTGCCGAAATCACGGGCTTTACTATTTTGATACGGAATAATATCATTACTGATGATATTTGTCAAGTATTAATATGGAATAACTAAATTACTTATAAAATTAATTGCATAGGAGGAGCTATAGTAGATCTTGAATTGAATCCAGGTCGGATCAGACTATCCAATTTTTTTACGATAAATACACTAAGAAAACGACACTACTAAAAATCAGTGATCAATTAACAATTGATAGTTTTTGTATTTTAATCATATGCCTTAAGGTCCTAATAGAATGCAAGGTCACAAAAAACACAAAACCCTGCTCTCGATTTGAGAAACAGGGTTTTATGGTGCATTAGCCCATTTTCACTCCCTCATGGGGTTATTAGTGGCAATTCATATTATATTGATATTGATTAGAATTTGTTATTTTAACCGATATTTTATTAATCAAAACATAAGGTTAACTCAAGAATTTTTGATAGTTATCATAGGTAGTTTCTTGAACAAGAGAAGGGAGTTATATTCAACTTATCATTTGTCTATGACATAGACGGGCAAGTACAGATATCTTTAATATGAGGGAGGGGCCATAGGGACCACCCTGGTGAAATAGTTTCGCGGTTTCACAGGGCAAGCAGAGAGAAAGGCAAGCGATATTTTTGATAAAACCTTATATGATACGCGAGCTTTTTTCCAAATGCCTTGACAATTCTTTTTCATTTCCTAATAATAGCCCACTTTATTTTTCCCTAATTTGATTTGAAGAATGCCAATATTTCTAAGGAGTATTTAGATCTGATGAAAATGAGAGTTTTTGAATCAATTCAGTATAAACCCAGCCCTATTAAGGGGGGGTATTCAAACGAGATCCTTAAGGTGGACTTGGGGTCTTACACCATATCAAGCCTGAAGTTGTCTCCTGATTTTAAAGAGAAATACATAGGTGGCCGAGGTTATGCCCTAAAACTGCTCTGGGATGGAACCTCCGGTGATACCCGGTATGATAGCCCGGAAAACATTCTGGTAATGGCAAGTGGGCCGTTGGGTAATGAACCCAGATTTCCAGGCACTGGCAAGTTTATTGTAGGCACCATCTCTCCCCTGACAGACACCTTTATCGATTCAAATGTGGGAGGGCATTTTGGGCCGCTGCTCAAAAGATGTGGTTTTGACGCATTGGCCGTCTCCGGCATATCAGAAAAAGAGGTTGTCCTGATTGTGGATGGAGATGAGGGTACAATCAGTATTATAGAGGCCCCTGCCTTTGGAGATGAGATTGATTTTGGTGCACTTTCCTACGGCCAAAGCCTCCTCAAGGCGTTAAATGACGGGGTAATGGACGAAAATATCGCAGCAGTGACAAACGGTATAGGCGCATATAACACAAGGTTTGGCATCATAAACAGTCTCTTCTATGATAGAAGACGCCAACGGATAAGGTCCAAACAGGCGGGCAGAGGGGGGACCGGAACAGTCATGCGCCGAAAGGGACTGAGGGCCGTGATTGTTCGCACCAGTATATCACGCGTTAAGGCCAATAATCCTATGGACAGGGAAGGAGTCCGGGAGGCCGGATCAAACCTGAAGAAGGTAATCAGTCAGATGGACCCCCAGCAGCTCAGGCTCTCCAGTTGGGGCACACCGATTCTTATAGAGTATATGAACAAATTTCATATCCTGCCCGTGAACAACTACCAGTACGGCAATCATCCGGAAGCCAGCTCCATATTTGCCGAGGTATTTCTGGATCGGTACTACACCAAAAATATCCCTGACGGCTGTTACAGCGGATGCAATCTGGCCTGCGCCAAAGGTGCCGAAAATGTCACCCTTTTAAAGGGGCCCCAGGCCGGGCGACAGGTTGGGATAGACGGCCCGGAGTATGAAACCGCCGGAGGCGTAACCTGTATGGGAATCTTTGATCCCCATTTTATAATGGAATATAACTGGTATTGTGACGAATATGGGCTGGATTCCATATCCATGGGCGTTACAGCATCATTCCTCATGGAGTGCGTTCAGAGGGGATATCTCACTGCCGAGGAGATCGGTTATGATCTATCCTGGGGGAATATGGAAGCAGCCGACCGCCTGGTTCACGAGACCGCTCATGGGGAGGGTTTCGGCAAGATATGCGCTCAGGGAGTTCACAGGGCTAAAAAATGGGTCGCAGAACAATACGCCGCCAAAACCGGTACTCACTTTGAAGAGGTCATGGCGGAGCTAAACAAATTCGGTATGGAGGTCAAGGGCCTTGAATTTTCGATGTATATTACCAAGGAATCCCTTGCACAGCAGGGAGGTTACGGATTTGCCCTCAAGGGTCCCCAGCACGACGAGGCCTGGCTCATCTTCATTGACCAGGTCCATAACGAGATCCCTTCTTTCGAGATGAAGGCCAAGGCTTTGAAATGGTTTCCTCTAATCCGAACCTGGTTCAATGCCGTAGGGCTGTGCAAACTGCCCTGGATCGATGTGCGACATCCTGAGGCGGGCCAGACCGATAATCCCGCCCAGAACCAACCGACCCTGGCATATTACGTAAAATACTTAAATGCCACCGTGGGAACCGAAAAAACAGTCCAGGATATCCTGGATGATTCGGAGAGACTTCAGCTATTGCAAAAACTCATCAATCTCAGGCAGGGCAAGGGAACGAGGTCTAGCGACCAGATACCCATCAGGGCTATGGGACCGGCATTCTTCAATGAATATGAGGCACGGGCTGATTACTACGATGAATGGCTAAAAGAGCAGATAGGAGAAAATGAATTGCCGGATGACCCTGCCTCTCGACACCGTATGATTATTGAATTGCGACAGAAGGCCTTTCAACAGCTCTGTGATGCGGTCTACGAGGAAAAGGGCTATAATTCTGACGGGGTGCCTCTTCCTGAAACGCTGGAAAAGTTTAACCTGATGGACAAAAAGACCCTCGCCTTGTTGAACAATTTTGGCCTGGGCAGTAAGGATAAGCTTGTATCAAATTGAATCATCCTGCCTTACTTATTCTTGCTTTAAGCATGCTATCTGTTTTCCAATTTGAGCCTGTCGTTCCATGCCTCGTTAGAATGACATATGGGATTACGTTATGGTTGTATCCGTCAAATTTTACGGTCTTCAGCGCCGGGTAACACATGCAGAACAAATTCAGGTCCTCCTTCTTTATTTTCTGCTTTCCATTTTTATGACAAACGAGAGTAAGGACGGGGTAATAAAAATGACGAATATGGATGAAATGGCAAGACCACCAATAATAACACTTCCAATTCCTCTGTAAATTTCCGAGCCCGGTCCCGGTGCTAACACAAGCGGGAGCATACCGAAAATGCTCGTAAAAGTAGTCATATAGATGGGCCTCAATCTTGTTCTGGTAGATTCCAGTATAGCATGATGATAGTCCATATTGAGGAACCTGACATTGTTTAACGCCTGATATACAATAAGGATTGCATTATTGACAACCACACCGATCAATATGACGAATCCAAGCATCGTTAATATGTCCATAGGCTGCGGATGTACAAGCAGATTTACGAGCTTGAGCCCTATAAAGCCTCCCACCGCTGCAAGGGGTAGGGTGAACATGACGACCAGAGGATAAATGAAGTTGCCAAAGAGGCCTGACATTAAAAGATAAATAATTATAGCGGCAAGGATGAAGTTCCATTGCAGGGCTCGCCTCGTTTGTGTCAATTTATCCGCCTCACCGCTCAGGGCTATATCCACTCCCGTTAGCATACCCTGTTGCTTGAGAATTGGGAGTAGTTTGTCGCGGATTCGGTCCATCGCTTCTTCAAGCGATATTGTCTTCGGGGGTGTAACCTGAAGGCTGATGGTTCTCTGCCTTTCAAGATGTCGTATTTCCGTAACACCGGTTGTCCGTTCCAGATTTGACAACGACGAAACAGGTACGACTTTACCCTTTGGTGTTGAGACAAGGGCCTGGTATAGTTCTTCCGGTGTGGAGAGGTCATTATTCGAAGCCTTAAGTACGAGATCGATTTTTTTCTGTCCTTGCTGCTTAAAGTCACCTATTTTTCTCCCATCCATGAGAATGTCAATATCGACCCCGAGTTCTCCAGCGGTCAAATCAGCAGCTCTCAGTCTATCTCGTTCAGGCACGATATTGATTTCAGGGTAAAGGATTTCAATCGAAGGAACCGGGCGTACCTGTGCCCCTGGTATTTCATTCTGTATCATGCCGAACATCGTACCTGCGACTTCAACAATCGTATTGAGATCCTTAGCACTCACGTCCACATCGATTGTCCGTCCGCCTCCGAGTCTTGTCTGAAATATTCCGGCCTGGCTGCAGACACCAAAAATCCCTGGCATACTGTTGACTGTTTCGGTAAAGAGAGGGACGAGTTCTCCGGCCCGCTGTTCATCGATGCTTCTGGAGGCAAGAAACATGAAACGATCGGCCCCGACATAGAAAATTTCTCTTATGCCAGGCAACCCTTTATAATCTTGTCCCATATATGGTTCCATATTTTGGGATATGGTGTTTCCTATTTCTTTTCTTTCTTCGTAAGACAGACCTGGAGGAGGAACCATGATGCTGAAAACGAAGTTTCTGTTTCCCTGTGGAAGATACTCCATTTTAGGAATAATAAATAAAGTTATCCCTATAGAGAGGATGGTCAGCACGGCAATCGTCGCCAACCTCGTAATCCAATTTTTTATCGCAAACCGAACAAGGTTCATGATTTTGTCAACGAGGTTCTCCCCAATTTTCGTTATGACGGTCTGCTTAAAGGTATTGTTTGTCTTGCGCAGTCCGAACATCTTGTTGGAAAACATCGGTATAACCGATACAGCAACAAAGAGGCTGATAATGATGGCACATGTCACCGCAATTGCTATGTCTCTAAACAACTGACCCGCTTCTTCTTCTATGAATACGACCGGAAGAAAGACTGCTACCGTTGTTAGAGATGAGGCCAGAATTGCACCCCATACCTCTTTCGCACCGTCGTAAACGGCATCGAAGGCGACTTTGCCCATCTTTCGGTGACGGTCGATATTTTCAAGGACAACAATGGCACTATCCAGGAGCATTCCCACGGCAAAAGAAATTCCGGCAAGTGAGACAACATTTAGTGTCCTCCCGAATGAGCTGAGAAAAATGAAACATCCTATCACGCTGATTGGAATTGCCGTAGCAACAACCACGGTTGATGTAAAACTTCTTAAAAAAATGAGAAGGACCATAATGGCCAGCATCCCACCTATAAGAATATTTATCCGGACCAGATTAATTGCCCCTGTGATATACGGTCTCTCGTCGTAAATCCAGTGGAGGTAGATCTTTTCAGGTTTCAGTTTTACATCGTTCAACCACGTAACAACTTTTTCAAGACGGTCTGTCAGTTCAAGTATATTCGTACCGGGTTCAGGCTTTATTCCCATACCGATCCCTTCACCGTTGTTGTGAATAATCTCTTCGACCAGCCTTGAATATCCAAAATTTACAGAAGCAATATCAGAAAGGTGGATTCTTTTCTGCCCCGTTGAAAAGATAACCATATTTTCCAGTTCTTCCGGAGATTGAAATTCGGCAACTGTTCTGATTCTGAACTCCCGCCGTCCTACATTCAGGTTTCCCGCTGATACATTGACATTTTCCGCCTGCAGAATACGTATGACATCTCCAATGGTAAGACCGTATGCAGCCAATTTTTCCGGTCTTACAGTAATATGCATCTCTTTCTTGGTGCCGCCGCCGATAAAGAGTTCAGCCACACCACTGACACGTTCCAGATATTGTTTTATCTCGTCTTCGAAGAAAGTTCGGTAGGTGTAAATAGAGCGGGGGTTGTTGTCCGTCGTCTTTAAGGCCATCCATATTACAGGTGATGAAGCGGCCCCGGTCGCATTTATAACTGGCCGCTCGGCATTCTGAGGATATGTTCTGACCTCATTCAGTTTGTTCGACACGCGAAGGAGAGCGTCATCGAGATCAGTGCCCAACTTGAATTCAAGCGTCACCGATCCCTGACTATTTGACGACGCGCTTTCCATTTTAGCAAGGTTTGGGATTCCCTTGAAGACTTTTTCCTGCTCCTCGATTATTTCTCTCTCAATTTCATAAGGGGTAGCACCGGGCCAGATCGTTGTCACCGTAATCAAGGGCACGGTGAGACTCGGGCTGAGCTGATAGGGCATTCTATGGAGCCCGATGGCTCCGAAGAGAATAATAATAAAAACCCCGACCACAACCTTGACCGGTTCGTTAATTGAAAATTTGATGAGATCCATGGATTACTCTAATTCCTTGAGAATATTTACAGGCTGGCCGTCTCTCAACCGCTCATTTCCCTTTACAACCACTCTCATACCTTCCGAGATATGTTGGGAGTTTATTCCCGCCCTCGTTTCCCGGTACCCAATAACACTCGTGGGTATGATCTTCGCCTTTGAGTCAATTACGACAGCAACCATATCTCTACCGAACATGTTTAATATAGCATCCCTGGGTACCATAAGTGTTGTGACTTTTTTACCTCCCGGTAATTTTACCCGAGCTTCCATTCCTTCCATAAGAGCATTGAATTGTTTCACTCTAATCTTGACAGGGAATGTCCTCGTCGACACATCACCTTTTGGGATAATCGCAAGGAGCTTGCCCTGTAACTCCCTTCCTCCTGACATAACGATAACATTCAGTCCAGGCGCAAGGTATTGAATGATTCGCTCCGGAACCTCAACGACAATATCAACGGCGTCATTTCGTGCGACTGTTGCCACTGATTTGCCGGGGGAAAGCCATTCTCCACGGGCAATATGTTTTTTAATGATCACACCGTCAAAGGGTGCTTTTATCACTGTTTTATCAAGTTCAATGCGGAGTCTTTGAACGTCTGCGTGGAGAGAGGCCGCCTTTTTTTCGAGTCCCTGTACCTGGAATTTCTGGATATCGTACTCTTTTTCGGCAACGATACTTTTTTTATAGAGCTTTGCACTTCTGTCCAGATCTTTCCGTGCCAGTTCGAGATCAGATAGAATCTGTTCATACAGGGCATTTTTTGCCTCGAATGTTTTTTCAAGAAGATCGGAATCAAGGGTTACCAGAACCTGGGCCTTCTTTACCTTTTCACCTTCCTCAAATCTTATACTTTTAACCGTTCCACTAACCTCAGCCGGGACATCTGAAACCTCGGGATAATAAACCGTTCCGATGAATTCTTCTTCGGGGGCTATCGTTCCCTTAGTGACTTTCGATACCACGACGTTTGCCGCTGGGATCTTCTGTTCTGCCCAAAGTGTTGGCAAAAAAGCAAGTAAAATGGCCAGAAAGAAGAAAAGTCGCACTACTATCCTGTTCACGTAATTACCTCCTTTTTTACTTTACGTGCCATCGCAATAAATGAATTTAGGATCATGCACTTTATAAAGTAACGTTGCAAGCTTTTTCAAATATGATTCAAGCCTTTGTTATTATTTTTTCAAGAAAGTCATTTTATCATGCAAGCATCGCAGCTTCTGTCCATAATGTAATAAGAAGCAGGTTTTGGAATCTGGCCAGCAGTAATTTATGACAGATCTTTCATTTTGACCTCTTTTGTATTTTAGGCATTTTATGATATGATTTTTTGTAATCAAAAGATATAACTCCCTACAAATAGTTTATATTACTTGAGATATATGAGTCTTAAATAAATCAAACCGCAAACAATTGTGTGAAGAGGATAAAAGTGGACATCGAACAGGGGGACCAGATAAAAACAATTCAGGAGCGAATGGTTGAAGAGGATCTCGTTAAGGAGCGCTTTGATAAGGAAGGAAACAGATGGAGAAAGGTCTATATTGGCGGTGGAACCCATTTTCAAAACTGGCTGGAACAATGCAAGGAATTGGGTGAGGTAATGATAGAGGAAGTTGATTCGACAGGGTATAAATGCTTTGAGGAGGGTGGGGAGAAACTATACAGGATTTGGATGAAGATAGATGAAACAAAGGAAAACGATCTTTTCTAAATGAATGTTTTAATTTGGCCTTTTCACCTTATTCCCTTATTGCAACGCCCATTGACGATAAAGTTAGCATTCCATAAAGATAACGACATGAAGATTGGAATTATTTCTACCTATCCACCTGTTGCCTGCGGAATAGCCACTTATTCCTCATACCTAATTGAGGAATTGCGCAGACTTAAAAACAGGGTCTTTATTGTCTGTCACATGGGAGGAGAAGGCCTTGACTGTTATCCTGCATTCAATTACAGTGACCCCGATTTACCTCATAAAGTTTTTTACGCAATGGTGAAGCATACACCGAACCTTATCCATATACAACATGAATTTGGCCTATTTGGAGAGCGAAAGTGTCTACTCGCATCAACTTTGTTTGAGGTTTCATCAAAATATTATAAAGACCCATTGACTAACTTTAAAGTATTACCCTAAACCCGCTATTAACAGCAGATTTAATCAGGCAAATGAGTTGAAAAACCCCGTTGGTTGGGAAATATAACACATCATCGTAGATGGAGAAGAAAGATAAGATAACATGGAAGAAAGTTGCCGTCTAAATCTTAAATAGCCCAACAATATTTGAAGGAGGTTTCAAAATGATCTTCGATATAGCTGTAGCCGATTTTATCTTCACGGCTCTCACCTCAATATCTATAATCATACTCACATATCTAACGCTAAAGTTTCAAGCAAAGCCGAAAGTTAATATTCGGTTTAAAAACGGAAGACGAAGAATTAAACTTCATGCAGATGAAAAAGCAACTTTGCGATTCCATGCTGTGAATGTAGGACATTGGTATTCAGCGAAGCCTGCCGCTACTAATGTTATGCTATGGGTAAATTTTGAACCATCGTTTGAGCCAATTGAAATTAGGTACGGTTCTGTTCTTGAAAGAAAAAGTCGAGAACTCCATTTTGGTAAGCGAGGCAGCAAATATTTGACAGCCTCTGGAATTTATCTATTCCATCAAGAAGCAGGCGAAGATTTTGAAGTTGACGTGAAAATGCCTGATAAAGACGGTATGTACCAACTTTGGATACCGATTCATTCGGATCAAGGTGACTGTGGAGTTAATAAATTCAAAGTAAAAATTCTTAAGAAACATAAATAAATGCGGATTCCATACCATTCCGGTCACCAATTCCATAGCAAGCAGACCATATAATCTATAGTGATGAGGTTCTTGAATTTGTGGCTAAATCAAGGGCAAAGGATAAGATAAAGGTCTTACTGGGACCATTTCCAGAACAGAGATTTAATCTTATTCTTTCATCGGCTGATGTAGCTCTCCTTCCATATGTTGGGGCTGCACAAAGTGGGCTTATGGCTCATTGTCTTGCCTTTACAAAACCAATGGTTGTTTCTTCTAATATCCGTGCCTTTATTGATACGGTTCAAAAAACAAAAAGCGGTCTTATAGCTGATACAGATTCCAAAATGACTGAGACAATAGTCAGAATCCTAACTGATAGGGGTCTGGCAAAGGAATTTTCTGATAATGCGAGAAGTTACGTCGAAAAGCACCTTTCATGGCAGATTGTCTCCACAGAACATATGAAGGTTTATAATAAGGTTATAAAAGATCGGTACTCATCCATACTAAATCCTAATTGAAGGGTAGATTCGATGGCAAGAGATAGAAAAAAAAGGAAAGAAATTGTAGAAAGGTTCGCGGAGAACCCTATTATTATTAATAAAGACATACCTGCTCCCTGCAATACTGTATTTAATGCTGGCGCTGCAGTTTATAAGAATGAGTATATCCTCCTTTTGAGAGTTGAGGGTGTGGAAGGCAAATCTACCCTATGGATTGCAAGAAGCAAAAACGGCAAGAATTTTGAAATAGACAAAAAACCTGCCCTTTTTCGCTCCAATCAGGAACCCTTTAAGACATATGAGAAGAGGGGCTTGGAAGATCCAAGAATCACCAAGATGGATGGCATTTACTATATCCTTTATACAGCCTATTCCCACTATTCTCCTCGCCTTGCCTTAGCCAAAACAGAAGACTTCGAGAATTTTGAACGTATTGCCTTAATCTCTGAGCCGGTAAATAAGAATGCCATTATCTTTCCTAAAAAATTTGGCGGAAGATATGTCCGTTATGACAGACCAATGGCTACTGGTATAGCCATATGGATATCTTACTCCGATGACCTCATTCATTGGTAACGTTCAAAAGTCTTCGCATTTAAAAATATTCGCTCTAAACGGCTATGTCACGTGCTCTTTTTTGGGGCTTCCATTTGCCTTCGGTCATAAAGGCAATAATCCATGATCTGATCAAATAAAAAGTATATTTGTTATGTTACAAAAAGCTATATGTTGCTGATTTGCCGCAGAAAAGTCCCCCGTGCTCCGACGAGCTTTTTGGGGGGCCATTCTCGCACAGGGAACTTTTCTGCTAGCCCATAGCTATGAAGAACATTTGATTTTGAGCAATGAGAAAATCACGAAAAATTTCCATGCGAAGACTTTTGAACAATACTCATTCATTGGGGGGATTCAATGGCCATCCTAGAAACTCGACCAGGTTATTGGGATGCAGACAAGATTGGGCCTGGTGCCCCGCCTATCCAAACAAAGAAGGGCTGGCTTTTGATATACCATGGCGTAAAAAATACATCTGCAGGCCCAATTTACCGACTGGGAGTAGCCCTCTTTGATCTAAAGAATCCAGCCAAGCTTATCGCGCGCTCAGAGGAGCCTATCTTATCTCCCGCTGAAGAGTACGAGCGAATAGGTGATGTTCCAAATGTTGTCTTCACCTGTGGGGCAATTTTAGAAAAGAATGGGGAGGTTAAGATATACTATGGTGCCTGCGATACATGTGTCTGTCTTGCTACCGCCCAAATAGATGATCTGCTTTCCATATGTCAAAAAACAGATGCTTAATCCACTCTTACAAAATACCTTCTAAAAAAATCCTAATATATCAGGAAGAAGACAGATGGTTACAGAGGTGGCATGAAATTTATTTGACATATTAAAACGATACATTATATTACTAAAATAGAATATAAACGGGAGCGCCATATGAAAGCCTTTCTTAAGGTCATGAAAGCGTTATCCGATCCAAATCGGGTTAAAATTATAAAGATGTTACAACATAAGACAATGTGTGTCTGCGAGATGCGGGAAGCACTACAGGTTTCTCAGCCTGCTGTTTCGAAACATTTGAAGCTACTGGAAGATGCCGGCCTGGTTAGTTTCCAGAAAGATGGACTGTGGGTGAATTATCGCCTTACAGAAGGAGACAACAGTCCGTATGTGGCCAGCCTTTTAGGAAATCTTCGGCATTGGCTTGAGGAAGAACCTGAAATTGCCAATCTAACCGAAAAACTCCCGACCATTCGACGGGAAAAGATTTGTGGAAAATAATTTTTTATTTGAAGACATAATTAGATTGTTATTTAGTTATTTAATTTAATAATTACCAAAACTTTAACGCAATTATCCAGATAATATTGTTATGAAAGAGAGAACAAAAATATTGCTCATTATATTAGTCTTCCTTGCCTGTTATTATGTCCCCTGGAGCAATTCAACTATACGTCAATCCGGGCTTGAAGCCTTTATGATGCTCCAAGAGTATGCCAGAGAGCATGTTTTAACTTGCCTTATTCCTGCATTTTTCATTGCCGGTGCCATAACGGTGTTTGTCTCTCAGGCTTCGGTGCTTAAATACTTCGGGGCCACAGCAAAAAAAATTCTCTCCTATTCTGTGGCTTCTGTTTCAGGGACCGTCTTAGCCGTTTGTTCGTGCACAGTACTTCCCCTGTTTGCGGGTATTTATAGCAGAGGTGCCGGTATTGGTCCTGCAACGGCCTTCCTCTATTCCGGGCCGGCCATAAACGTACTGGCTATCGTACTGACCGCAAGGATACTGGGATGGCAACTGGGCCTAGCCCGGGCCGTCGGGGCCGTTCTTTTTGCCATACTTACGGGGCTGCTTATGGCCTTTTTTTTCAGGAAAGACGATGCAGATCGAACGGCAGGGCAGATCTACCTTCCGGATGAAGAGGAAAAGGGCCGAACCCTTCTCCAAGAGGCCCTTTTTATGTTGACCATGGTCCTGATCCTAATCTTTGCCGCCTTTGCACGACCTGAGGCAGGTTCTACAGGCATCTGGCCGGCAATCTTTGCTACCAAGTGGTATATCACACTGGGGCTCCTGATTATTTTGGCTCTAATGCTCAAGAGTTGGTTCCAAAAAGATGAACGTATGGAGTGGGTACAATCCACATGGGGATTTATGAAGCAGATTTTTCCTCTTTTGGGTGCAGGGGTTCTGGTTGCCGGTTTCATGTTAGGGAGGCCGGGACATTCAGCCCTGATTCCAGAGCATTATATCCAGAGTCTTGTAGGAAGCAATTCCCTGTGGTCCAATCTATTTGCCTCGGTCTCGGGGGCGCTCATGTATTTTGCCACACTGACCGAGGTCCCCATCCTCCAGGGTCTTATTGGTGCGGGTATGGGTAAAGGACCAGCCCTTTCCCTGCTTCTGGCCGGACCGGCGCTTTCGCTTCCTAATATGCTGGTTATCGGGGGGGTCATGGGATTAAAGAAGACCGCCGCTTTTTGTATCATTATTGTGATCCTGTCCACCATCGCCGGCATGTGTTATGGCTGGATTGCGGGCTAATGGTTCACCGCAAAGACGCAAAAGGCACAAAAAGGAAGTATGTTCAGAGATCAACAACCACTTAACTAACGCCTAAGGAGGGGAAAAATGGAAATCAAGGTACTGGGACCGGGGTGTGCAAAGTGTCAACAGACCGAAAAGATTGTAAGGGATGCGGTTCAGGAATCTGGTGTTGATATTGATATCGAAAAGGTGACCGATATTATGGAGATTGCCAAATACGGCGTCTTCGGGACCCCAGCTGTTGTAGTTGACGGCGAGGTCAAGAGTGTAGGTAAGATCCCGACCAAAGATGAAATCAGGACATGGATAGAAAAATAACGCACAAATAAATCATAAGGAGGGATGATGAGGCGAAGAAGCATTATAATTGGAGCAATTTTAATCGTTGTGCTTGTAGGAGCTTCTCTTTTTTACCTGTTTTATCTTGGAGGGAATGGGGGACAAGTCCTTGCCACGGTGAATGGGGAAAAGATTACGGTTGACCACTTTAATCAAGAAATAGCCAAAATCGAAGAACCGATCAAAGGAATTATCAAAGAAGATCCGGTCAAATTCATCGAGGGAATGATCATGAGGAGGCTCGTCTTGCAGGAGGCGAAGAAACAGGGCACCAATGAAAAGAAAACTACTGAAAATTCTCTATCATCTGATGAAGCACTAATTAAGGAGTTTCTGGAAAAAAGATTTTCTTCTGTTTCCCCCGTCAGTCTTCAAGAAGTAGAGACGTTCTATACAATTTATAAGGATCGAATGGAAGGAAGGCCACTGGAACAGGTAGCTCCAATGATCGAAAAAATGATCCAGCAAGGCAAAAAACAGGAACAGTTAAGGCAATTCATGGTAGACCTCCGCAAAAACGCTATGATTGAAATCAATCAGGACCGTGTACATAGGATGGCAGCCAAACCGCCCGAATCGAATACAGAGGAGGATTTTTCAAAGGCACTTAAAAGTGGCAAGCCTGTGGTGGTCGATTTTGGTTCTAATTCCTGTATCCCTTGCCGCCAGATGAGACCCATACTTAAGGAAATAAAGAACGAGCACTTTGAGAAGGCAGAAGTCCTTGTTATCGATGTTTACAAATATAATATGCTTGCCAGGGAATATAAAATACGGATGATTCCTACTCTGGCCTTCTTTGATTCAAACGGCAAAGAGGTTCATCGCCATCAAGGGTTCATGAGCAAAAAGGCGCTATTGGAGCAGCTTAAGAAAATGGGTGTTAGTTAGTCCATGACGACCTAATTCAAATTGGAATATGTGCACGAAACCCAAGCGGAAGCTAACGAATATAAGCAAAAGGAGATGTGAATACTTGAAACACCGACATAACTTTCTCCTTCTGAATTTAGATGCCCAGAGAGGTATTAAACATGTTGCTTATATATGGGGAGGCAAATCATGGCAAACGAAACCGGAGGCACAAAGGAATCAAAAGGTCTTAGTCTATTTGAAAAATACCTTTATATCTGGGTGATCCTCTGTATTCTTGGCGGCATTGTGCTTGGAAAATTAGCCCCGGGAGTGGCAATGTATATGGATGGATTATCCATTTATGTAGGTGAGGCCCCGGTCGTTTCTATACCTATAGCGATCTGCCTTTTCTTCATGATGTATCCCATAATGGTTAAGATAGATTTCACCGAAGTTATTAATGCCGGAAAAAATGGAAAACCCGTTTTACTCACGCTCTTCCTGAACTGGGCCATAAAACCTTTCACCATGTACGGCATTGCTTTGTTTTTTCTCGGCACAGTTTTTTATGGCCTGATCGGACCGGAGGCCGTAGATCATGTTAAGATGCCCTTTGGCCTCGATCTGCCGGTGGGCGCTGCCTACCGTGCAGGCAAGGTCATCATGGCCAACGGAGTCAAGGTCCTGGAGGTGCCCCTGTGGCGAAGCTACCTGGCAGGTTGTATCCTGCTGGGGATTGCGCCTTGCACGGCCATGGTCCTGGTCTGGGGCTTTCTGGCCCGGGGGAACGACGGTCTCACTTTGGTCATGGTGGCCATCAACTCGCTAACCATGCTTGTCCTCTACGGGGTGCTGGGCGGATTCTTGCTGGGCGTCGGACGACTTCCGGTTCCCTGGCAGGCCCTGGTGCTTTCCATCGGGATTTATGTGGCCCTTCCTCTGCTGGCCGGATATATATCCAGAAAGGCTATTATCAGCTACAAAGGAGAGGTCTGGTTCAAGAAAAAATTTCTGCAGGTTTTGACCCCGGTCACCATAATCGCCCTGCTAACCACTCTTGTTTTGCTGTTTAGTTTCAAAGGCGAAGTCATTATATCCAACCCACTGACTATCGTGTGGATTGCCATACCGCTTTTCATTCAGGCCAACTTGATTTACTGGCTCGGTTACGGTCTGGCCCGATGGTTGAAGCTTAAATATCGGGATGCGGCTCCGGCGGCTATGATTGGCGCATCGAATCACTTTGAGGTCGCTATTGCCACCTCCACCATGCTTTTTGGTCTTTCTTCAGGGGCAGCTCTGGCTACGGTCGTGGGAGTTCTCATTGAGGTCCCGGTGATGCTCATGCTGGTAAAGATTTGCCTCAAGACAACACGCTGGTTTTCAAATGGAGAGCCTGTGCGCTGATAAAATAGGGGAGATAGGAAGGGTTGATCTGGTGGAATAGTATAAGCACTGACAAACAGAGAAAAATGCAACTGCCAAGAACCAACTATTGCGAAAATGGATAGTCTGCATGTATAATATATATAAAAAAACTCAAATTTAAGAGGGATAACCTATGAGAAGACTTTGGCTTGTTGGAACCGTTTTTATCACTCTACTTTTTCTTTATTCCTATTCTTCCCATGCCCAGGGAGTCCAAGGACCAAAAATATTTGTAGAAGAGCGGGTATTCGATTTTATGGAGGTCAAGGAAGGAGAAGTTATTGAGCATACTTTCCATGTCCACAACCTGGGTGATGAGATCCTTGAAATAAAAAAGGTGGCGCCCGGATGAGGATGTTCTGTGGCCTCTTTTGATAGGTCCATCCCTCCAGGTAAGGAGGACAAAATAACTCTTTCGGTACGGACTAAGGGTTACCAGGGAACCAACCGCTGGGTTGCCAGTGTTTATACCAACGATCCCCATACGAAGACAATTGATTTGGAGGTAAAGGCCTTTATCAAAGTTCCGATTTTTCTTTTTCCTCACTATGTCACTTTGTATGGCAAGGAGGGCCAGAGTGTTACGAGGGTGGTTGAGATCAGGGCTGGCCTTGACAAGCCGCTGATACTTACTCCTGACAGGTTCGATCTCGCTGGCAAAGTTATATACGTTCTGGAAGAAATTGAAAAAGGACGAAAATTCAAGATACGTTTCACCAATATTCCGGGTCCCCGACAAACCTATTATGGGTTTCTTAATCTTAAGACCAATTATCTCGAAAAGCCGGAATTAACTATAAAGATCTGGGGACATTTTGTTAAGATGAACAAGGGTTGATGTGTCGGAGATATAAATGAATTTTTGTCAATTGCGGTAAGAATCGTGAACAAAATCATGAAAAATACAAAAAGCGAACGATTAATATCACAGATGTTACGGCAGGTTGGGGGATTTTTGATTCTGGCGGTCACGCTGGGGATTTTGGTTAATGAAACTCGATCCGATCGACTTCCATTAGTTGTCGATCGGTCCGTGGAAACCCAATTAGCCGAAGAGTTGGACCAGAACATGATGATCTCTATTGAGAAAGCCAGGGAGAGCTTTTTCTCCCGCGAGGCGGTGTTTCTGGATGCACGTGCTCCGGAATTTTTTAAAGTTGGACATATTAAGGATTCTCGCAACCTCCCATGGGAGGCTGTGGAGGAGTATTTCGATGCTGTAATGGCAAATATACCTAAAAATACTCTAATTATTACTTACTGTGACGGGGAAAGTTGCGCACTAAGCAAATATTTGGCCCAGGAGATCTTCTTCAGGGGATACGAGAATGTCAGAGTTCTGGTAAACGGCTGGAGTCTTTGGGTGGAACACCAGCTTCCCATCGGATAAAGGGCCGTGGTATGGCATCATTAGGAAAGATAAACATTAATGGACAGCATAAACGATTCTTTTTGAAAAAGCCTCTCTATTTTTGGGTTCGCTTAATATTGGGAATAATTTTTGCCCTGGCCAGCATTAATAAGATTATCCATCCAGCGTCCTTTGCCGAGGTGATCTACAACTACCAGATCCTTCCTAATGCACTTATTAACCCAACAGCAATTGTTCTTCCGTGGTTGGAACTTATTTTAGGGACCTTCTTGATCCTGGGCCTCTGGCTTCCGGGGGCGGTCTTATTGAGCAATCTTCTTCTGGTAATCTTTTTTGTAGCCCTGGTTTTTAACCTTGCACGCGGCTTGGATATTCAATGTGGTTGTTTCATAACAGGCCAAAAAGCTACATCAAACCTCAATATGAGCTTGTATGTGATCCGAGATGGGATATTTGTACTGTTAGCATTATACCTTTTCTACCATACTTTTCTCATTAAACGGCAAACGGTTGATGGTAAACATCCCTAATACTCGTCGGCTTGAGACAAAGCCTTGAGAGGTTTTTGCATGGATTACCGAAGAATTACAGATGGCCTGATTGAAATCCTTATTTTCTTGACACAAATCGTTTTAAGGAAGATCGAGGGTCACCTGATTCTTTAAGGGAGACGCTGCCAGGAAAGCCCTGGCCTTTGTAAGCAGTAATTTTAATTAGGTCCTTCACAGTTTTGCGTGGGCCATACTAAATATAGTGGCGTATTGGGATGA
>CAYRFN010000011.1:0-51783 GCA_964423495.1 uncultured Desulfobacteraceae bacterium | reverse complement strand
TACGCTGAAAATTTACCAGGCTTTCTTCAACTAATTCGGAGAAGAACCAAATATATAAACTTAAATATCTAACTTTATCAAATTTATTTTGCAAGAAAAATATCATAAATGATTCTGGAGCAGAATTGTTTTATAGTCAATTTCTGATATGATAGAATACCATAACAACATTGAGAGGACTGTTTAATATTCTAAATTATGGATGAACAAAAAAATCTTAAGAAATTTGTTCAGGATAGTGAGCAAGAGGTTGTCAGGTCTATTTTGACATGGAATCACAAGAAGGAAGGCAAGTCTATACCGTCAAAAAATCAGCTTAAAAATAAATCACAATATGTTACTCTAAGGGCAAATGAAGTCATAGTGCAAAGAGGAAAGAATGTCTGAGGCGAGTTGAAAAAGGCTTATATCAAAGAAGATAGGAAAAAGGAGTAATCCGACAAATGAAAAAAAGCGCTCTCCTGCTAAAAATAAGAAATGGTCTTGATGAGAGGGAGAACGAAAAGTTTTCTCCCTGGGCGTGTCTAAGTAATCATGCAATAAGGAGAAAAAATGAGAATGAAATAGAGCAAGGACACAGGCAAAGTTTTTCAGTTGATACAGACCGGATACTTCACTCTTTGGCCTACTCCCGTTACATTGATAAGACTCAAGTCTTTTATCTTATAAGAAATGATCACATCACACACCGGGTTTTGCACGTGCAACTTGTTTCCAAGATTGCAAGAACCATAGGACGTCTTCTCAGGCTCAATGAAGATTTAATCGAAGCTATAGCGCTCGGGCATGATATAGGGCATAGCCCATTTGGACATGATGGGGAAAAATTCCTCTCGGCCCTGTGTAAAGCTCACCATATTGGTTATTTTCTTCACAATATACAAAGTGTCAGGTTCTTACAGGAGATAGAACGGAAAGGGAAGGGTTGGAATCTAACATTGCAGGTATTGGATGGGATTTTCTGTCATGATGGAGAATTGCACAATCAATCACTGGAGCCACAAAAAGACAAGAGCTTTGAGACCTTGTATAATGAGATAAGACAGAAGTCAGAAAATCCATCCCTGGATAACTGGCCAATGACCTTAGAAGGATGTGTGGTTAGGACCGCCGATACTATAAGCTATATCGGCCGGGATATAGAAGATGCCATTAGGCTCGATTTAATAGACAGAGCGGACATCCCCAAAGACTGCAAACAGGTCTTAGGAGACACAAATGGAACTATCGTTTATTCACTTGTGGAGGATCTTATTAAGAACAGCTTGTATAAACCCTATATTAGTTTCAGCAATAAGGTTGGAGAGGCCTTAAGAACACTTAAGGAATTTAATGAAGAGAATATTTATAAGAATGAAAAAGTCAAGCGACAGACCTCAAAGATCAAATTGATGTTTGAATTGCTGTTCGAAAAATATATGAGGGATTTAAAAAAGGGAGATGAGGACTCTGATATCTACAGGGAATTTTTGGATGGTATGTCTTTGGAATACAAAGAAAAAATACCCGGAGCAGGAATCGTGCGTGATTTCATAGCAGGTATGACTGACCAATATTTTTTAGACCAGTGTCAAAATAATCTGATTCCTCAAAAAAATAGGCCTTATTAGCTGAGAAGTAGCTGTAAAAATGTCTTGTTTTTAATAATATTTATTTAAAATTGACTGAAAAAATGCAAATGAACAAGTCAAAAATATAATTTTTGGCGATCAATTTCTAAAGGGGTTAATCTTGTGTCATGAACTGACCCCCATAATATATGAGGTTCACCATGGGACTCTATGATTTCACGATCTATGATGTCATAAACCGAAATGCCATGTGTTTTAAAGAGAGGCCAGCCTGGTTAGAGGTATCAGATGGTCGTGAGCTAACATTTGGCCAGTTCAAGGATATGGTTGACCGCCTTGCTAAGGGTTTGCAAAATATTGGTTTGGAAAAAGGTGATAGGATTGGAGTGTTAGGCAAGAATTGCCTCGAGTATTTTCTCCTTTTTGGGGCGGCATCTGCCCTCGGCGCAATCTTGCTCCCTATCAACTGGAGGCTCTCTGCTGATGAGGTTCGCTTCAATCTAAAAGATTGCGCGCCAAAAATCGTTTTTGCTGATAAAGAATACCAGGAAATAGTCGAGGGAATAAAAGGGAAGCTTTCCCTTGTGGAACACTACTTTAACCTAGGACCTAATGACGGTAATTTTCAAGATTTTAGTGCCTTAATGGAAAATAAAGCTGATTTTGAGCCACTTGAGGTGCGCATTGATGATGGTTTCGTAATCATCCATACAGCAGCTGTGGGTGGCAGGCCGAGGGGTGCGCTTTTAAGCCACGGCAATGTGCTTTGTGCTAACATTCATTTTGGGTATTTTTTTAATGCAACACAGGAGGACGTCCATCTGAGCTCTCTGCCCTTTTTTCATGTTGGTGGCCTATTTATGGCTACTACAAGCTTCCATGTAGGTGCCCTGACAATCAATATGAGCAAATTTGATGTGGCCAAAGCCATAGAGCTAATTGACGAAAAAAAAGTGTCTTTTACCATGTTATTCTCCCCAATGCTCTCGTCTATTGTTAAGGAGGCTGAAAAAACAGGAAGAGATATCAATTCCCTTAGAGCAGTGACCGGTATTGAAACACCAGAAGCAATAAAAAAGTATCAAGAGTCGACTGGCGGAACCTTTTGGTGTATGTACGGCCAGACAGAGACTTCGTGTTTGGTGACCATTGCGCGTTACAATGATAGGCCGGATTCAGTTGGAAGAACACTCCCGTTGGCAGATGTAAGGCTCGTTGATGATTACGATCGTCCTGTCACCATGGGTCAGGTGGGAGAAATTATTGTCAGGGGTCCCATGGTCTTTAAAGGATACTGGAACCTCCTTAAGGAGACTGACTACACATTTAGAGATGGCTGGCATCACACCGGAGACCAGGGCCACTTTGATGAGGAAGGCTATCTATGGTATGCCGGGCGTAAAGCTGAGAAAGAGCTTATCAAGCCTGGAGGTGAAAATGTATACCCAGTCGAAGTTGAAAAGGTCATACTTGAACACACTGCGATAGAACGAACAGTAGTTATTGGAGTCCCTGATCCTAAATGGAAAGAAGGCATTAAGGCTGTCTGTCAATTGAAAGAAGGACAGATCATTGAGCCCCAAGAACTAATTGATTTTGTTGGTGCACGCATCGCCAGGTATAAGAAACCAAGATATGTAGAGTTTATTTCTGATTTCCCTCTCCAAGAGGATGGCTCTCCTGACAGAGTTAAGATCAAGGAATTGTATGGAGAAGAGCAGTAAATTATCGAAAGATTAATATTCAAAAACCCTCCCTCGAGAACATGGCTTTACTTACCGGGAGATCACCCCTTTTAATGGGACATGAAGGTTTTTAGCTGGCTATTAGAGGGAGTTATCTATGAATGTTCTAAAGATACTTATGATATATAAAAATGATTTTCAGATCATGAAATTATCTCGCTGGATATCCTGCCTAGCTGGACTTTTTATCCTTCTGAGTGGGGGAAACATTTATTGCAGCAACTTAATAGAAAATCAAACAATACGATCAGGCCCTATTCCTATTATCAACCAGACCCCTGTTCAACTTCTTTTTCTCCAAGCGGTTCCTGATTGTGCTGAAACACTGCCCAAAGGCAAGGTTGTCATCTGGCTCAATACTGCAATCACAAACACGCTTCTTTCTGAAAGTTCAGGAAGATACGCTGGTATCGTGGACATGGAAATGATCCGAACTTGTCTAAGTCTCAAGTTTGGACTCCATCCCAAACTCGAATTAGGTATTTCTCTTCCCTTTGTTTATAGCTATACTGGGATTATGGATAATACCATTCTGGACGTAGAGGAATTTTTTAAAGCTACAAGGTCTATTAGGGAAAGAGAGGATCCTAACCGATATGAATACCATATAGAAAAAGACAAAAAAACTTTCATTGCTGGCAGAAAAAGAAGTACAGGAATTGGTGATTTGGTGTTCAGTGTAAAGGGAAAAATATGGGAAGAGAAAAATTATTTACCAAGTCTTAGCACACGGTTAGTATTTAAAGCCCCCATAGGTGATGAAGACCGTGCTCTGGGAAGTGGAAACGCCGATTTTGGGTTTGGTTTTTTGTTACAGAAGGATATCAAGAGATTAACTGCTTATCTTAATGCAGATTTCGTTTTTCCCGGAGATAGTTTTGAGGAAGAGAATATTCAGCTTTCTGAGTTTTATACAGTAATGATTGGTGGCGAATATAGGTTTGCCCTACGTCTTTCTGCTATTGCGCAACTAAGGCTTTCAACGCGACCTTTTGATGAAACAGGCCTTGCAATGCTGGATAGCAGAATATTCGATCTTTTATTAGGCGTAAGTTATTTCACAAAAGGTAAAACATATATCCAGATAGGAGGGGTTGAAGATATTTATGACTCTGAAGGAGCAAGCGCTGATATTACTTTTTTTCTCAACATAGGAAAATACTTTTAGTTGTATTTTACTGCTCCTTGTCCCCAAATGATTATAAAATCTGTGACGTAGATTCTCGGAAGAGTATGATCCTACTTCCATGCTCTTGCTGTTTGAAAAATCTATTTGGCCCCTATGGACCAACAAAAAATACAGAAAGTGCTTGAAAAATTGGTCTTCCTGTATTCAAAGAGCACACAATAAGTGACAAGAGCAAATCACAAGACAAACTCTTGAAAGTCAAAGAAAATGGCTGTGCACTCGACAGTCCAGAACAGATGCTGAAATTCCTGAAAAAGATCTGTGAAAAAACAGAGAAGCCTGCAGCGCTAAACTTTATTTATAATCGGCAATATATTAAGAAATTGAGAAAAATATACACATATCCTGTTTTTAATAACTAAGAAGAAAGCGTTCGGACCTTATGAAATTAACGGGCATAAAACCCGACCTATATTGTTTATCCTGTCAATTATTTTTGGATCTTAACTAAAACAGAGTGCTAAGATGTACTATGAGTCCCAATCATGAATATGAAAAACAAGTATGTAAAGCGTTAAGATATTTCTGTGGCCAGATTTCGTGAGCTTATAAAACGATTTTAAATGGGTTTGTATGCTCAACAGATTATTTCGTGACCAATTTGAACCGAAATACTGTTAACCTTTATTTACGCCTCGTACGAAAGAGAATCGCTGAGTTTTGTGAACATCAATATCCTTATCCTTGGCAAAATAGAAGTTGACGGAATTTACTTCGGTGGTAAACTTATTAAAATACTATCTAACTACAACTCAAATAATGTGAACTTCGATTCAATTACCGTAATCGGAATATCTATGATATAATGCTAAAAATGTGCAGAGAAATCCCTCTGTTACACTCAAGACCCAAAAATTATAAATAAGGAGCAAATGCTATGTGTGGTATTGTTTGCTATGTGGGCCGCAAGCAGGCCAAACCCCTCCTTTTAGAAGGGCTTAAACAACTTGAATATCGTGGCTACGACTCTGCAGGGCTTGCTATACAAGATGGTACCAATATTCACTTTTATAGAAAAATTGGCAAGATCGCCGAATTGGAGAGGCATCTCAATGGCATAGATATCGAAGGAACCATCGGGATTGCCCATACAAGGTGGGCCACCCATGGTGAACCTACTGAGGAAAATGCCCATCCTCAAAGGGACCAGAACGAGGATGTATTTGTGATCCATAATGGCATCATTGAGAATTATAATTCCTTAAAGAAAAGGCTAAAAAAAAAGGGTATTACATTCAGGTCTGAAACAGATACTGAAGTTTTGGCTCATCTGATAGCTTTAAACTTCAATGGCAGTCTCAACGATGCAGTACGAATGACTATGTCCCAAGTTGAAGGTACGTTCGGTTTGGCTGTGATACACAGGCATGTCCCTGGTGAAATTGTAGTTGCCAGAAGAGGTAGTCCGATTATTATCGGTGTGAGTGAGGAAGCATATTTTGCTGCTTCTGATATTTCTGCCATGGTGAGATATACTAACAAAGTTGTTCACCTGCAGGACAATGAACTGGCGACACTGACTATTGATGATTTTTCAATTTCTACTGCCCAGGCAAAACCTATAGAAAGAAGAGCAGAGACAGTAGAATGGCGGGCTGAGGATATAGAATTGAATGGTTTTCCTCATTTTATGCTCAAGGAAATCTATGAACAACCTGAGACAGTAGAAAACGCAATTAGGGGTAGGCTCGAACCAGGAGAAGGGGTCCCTAAGTTAGGGGGAATCATGCCTGTTTGGGAAAGACTTAAAAAGTGCCGACATATGGTCATTATTTCATGTGGTACCTCTTATTATGCAGGTTGTGTCGGCAGGTACATTTTTGAAAAACTGACAGAAATTGACGTTGAAGTTGAGCTTGCGTCTGAATTTCGTTATCGAAAGCTGAACTTTCCTCCTAATACCTTTATCATTGCAATCAGCCAATCGGGAGAAACAGCTGACACACTTGCTGCTCTCAGAGAAGCCAAGAGAAAAGGTGCCAGTCTTTTGGGGATTGTTAATGTAGTCGGCAGTTCTATTTCCAGGGAAACAGAGGCAGGGATTTATAACCATGCAGGACCAGAAATCGGCGTTGCGTCCACAAAAAATTTCACCTCCCAATTAACTATACTTATCCTGTTGGCCCTTTTGTTGGGCCGACATCAGAACCTATCCCTTACGGAAGGGGTGGAGTCCATTCGGTCTCTTCAGGCCCTGCCTGAACAAATCAGAAGCGTACTTTCACAGGCAAACCATATTCAGGCCATTGCTGAGAAATATTGCAGGTACAATAATTGGCTCTTCTTAGGGCGAAAATTCAATTACCCTATCGCAATGGAAGGCGCATTAAAACTCAAGGAAATCTCATATATTCATGCAGAGGGATATTCCGCAGGAGAGATGAAACATGGTCCTATTGCCCTCATCAACCCTGAGATGCCGACTGTAGCTATCGCACCCAAAGATGACATGTATGACAAGATGATCAGTAATATCCAAGAGATCAAGAGCAGGAAGGGACCGGTGATTGCTATAGCTACGAAAGGGGATGACGAAATAAAAGAACTAGTAGATCATGTGATCGATATTCCACCGAATCTCGATTTTCTAAACCCGATCCTCGCGGGGATTTCTTGCCAGCTTCTTGCCTATTATTGCGCCAGCTCCTTAAAAAGAGACATTGATAAGCCAAGAAATCTGGCAAAGAGTGTTACAGTAGAATAAATAAAGCCTATATCGATTGGCTAAAGGAGATTGATTAATCGCCTTGGAAGATTATCAAATGCACCATTAGACATTATCAAAATCACATCACCTGCCTTTACTTCTCCTATCAAAGCATCCAGCAATTGGTCAGTGTCTGAAAAATTGTAGCCATTGAGCCCTCTTTTCTTAATGTCTTTTATTAAGCTTTGAGAGGAAAACCGTTCTGCCGGAGGTATTTTTTCCATCAAAAAAGGTTCAGGGACCATAATAAGGTCTGCCTTATCAAATGATGTAGCATATTGCGCCTGAAATACATTTCGCCTACTGGAATTGGACCTGGGCTCGAAGACAGCAATTAAACGTCGTTTCCAGTACTTTTCCTTGACAGCCCTTATTGTTTCTCTTACCGACGTGGGATGATGGGCAAAATCATCTATGACAAGAATTCCTCGTTTCTTCCCTATGATTTCCTGCCTCCTTCGGACACCTAAAAAAGATTTTGTTGCATCTGAGAGCGTCGAAAAAGGTATTCGCAAGAAATCAGCCAATATAACAGCGGACAAAAGATTGGATATATTATGGCGGCCATACAGTGGGGTAAAAATGGTCATGTATTTGTCCCCAGCTTTGAGAATTTCTAGTTGGGTAAGATCTTCTTGAACAGAAACACTAACGGCCTTCCAGAGACTATTTTTTGTAAGACTATAGGTAGAAACCTGGCATTTTGCCTTCTTGATTTCCTCTGTGATCAATGCATCGTCCACATTTGCAATGAGTAATCCCTCCGGTGCCATGAGTTCTATTAATTTTCTAAAACTCTCACTGACATGACCCAGATTCTGGTATATATCAGCGTGGTCAAATTCTATGCTGGTAAGGATTGTTTGCCGAGGATCATAGTGCAAAAATTTTGGGCCTTTATCGAAAAAGGCCGTATCGTACTCATCGCCCTCTATAACAAAATAGGGCCCTTTCCCCAATTTGTAATTTGTTTGAAAATTCTGGGGTATCCCACCAATCATGAAACTTGGGTCCATGCCAGCCTTTTCCAAGATCCAGGCGACCATAGCAGAAGTAGTTGTTTTGCCGTGTGTTCCGCTGACCACAATCGAGAATTTACCCTTTAGGGCAAAGTGCTTGAGTGCTTGGGGTAATGAGAGGTAAGGGAGCTTTAGGCGAGAAAGCTCAATGGCTTCTGGATTGTCTTTTGTGATTACGTTTCCCACAATAACCAGATCTAAGTTGGGAGATAGGTTCCGCGGGCTGTACCCTTCGTAAATCGGGATAGATAATGTCTCAAGAAAATGGCTCATAGGTGGGTAAACATTTTGATCTGAACCAGTCAAAAGATACCCTTTCTGCTTTAGCATGCCAGCTAACGAAGCCATCCCCGTACCGCAAATACCCATTAGGTGTATATTATGAAGATATTCAGGCACTCTGTTGAATTCAACGGACAGATTTGCTCCGTTTTCTTTGTCTTGAAGATAAATTATTGAATCTCCTTCTGGTTATGTAAAAAGTGCTTGCTATCTTTCCCAGGCTTGTGTAAGTTTCCAGATCTTAAATTGAACCAAAGGAAGCCTTTTATTGTTATATCCTAACATTTATTTGCGCCAAATATAAGGCTGATAAATAAGCCGCTTAAAAAAAGTTAAGTATTAATGGAGAAAAAAGAAATGTCAAAGATATGTGAAATTTGCGGTAAAAAACCTGTAGTCGGTTACAATGTTAGTCATGCTCACAACAAAACCAAAAAACGCTGGTATCCCAACCTTCAGAAGATCAGGTGTATTCAAAATGGTCAGACAAAGAAATTGAGGGTCTGTACAAGCTGCATTAGGTCTGGCCGTATTGTGAAGCCCTAAAGTCTTTGTGGCTCGAGCCCCATCCACAAAAGGATCAAAGCCTTTCCACAACTAGAACGTTTTTGACCTTCTTTATCGCTGCCATAATGTCCCGGAGCTGCTTATAGTTTTCAACCTCAAGGACAAAATAATCAATGCCTTTTTGATCCATTGTTGTTTTGACTTCTGCCTGGACGATATTGGCATTTTTTTGTGTAATAATGGTACTGATATCAGCCAGGATACCCTTCTTATCCACACTCGTTACCCTAAGTTTTGCAAGAAATAAATCTTCCTCAGAAGGTTCCCATGATACATCTACTAATCTTTCAGGGTCGGCATTAAGAATATGTCCACAATTTTGATTATGTATCGTGATGCCGCGCCCTCGAGTAATAAACCCAACTATATTCTCTCCTGGAAGAGGCCGGCAGCAATTGCCAAAACTTATCAACATGTCACTGATACCTTCGACCTTGATTCCATGTACCTTTTTTGTCCGCCTCAGACGAACCAACATTTTACTGACAAGGCCGGCATGCTTTTCCTCAATGATACCCAATTTGGGCTTGAGACGTCCAATCACTTGCTTTGCTGAAATCTCACCAAAACCGATTTGCGCAATAAGATCTTCTACTGAATGTAAGGAAAGCTCTTTTGCAATTGCCGAAAGTTGACCACTTTTCATAACATTGGGCAGGGTCAAGTGGTCTTGCTCAAGGTCCTTTTCCAGGATGTTTTTCCCAAGGTTTATGCTTTCCTCTCTTTCCTGACTTCTTATCCAATGCCTGATTTTAGTTTTAGCCCTGGGTGTTTTTACAAATTCCAACCAACCTTTGTTTGGATGTTGTTTCGGGGAAGTGATAATTTCCACAATATCCCCATTTTGTAATTCATAACGGAGAGGAAGCATTTTTCCATTGATTCTAGCCCCCATACATTTCTCCCCCACCTCCGAGTGAATACTGTATGCAAAATCGACTGGTGTTGCTCCTTTCGGGAATTGCTTCACCTCTCCTTTTGGTGTAAATACATAGACCTCATCCGGGAAGAGATCCATTCTGACTGTCTCCAAAAATTCTACAGGGTCTTTGAGATCCTTGTGCCACTCCAGAAGCTGTCGCATCCATGAAAATTGCATCTCATCGGTCTTGTTTGCAATCGAACCCTCTTTATATTTCCAATGGCCCGCAATCCCTTCCTCAGCGACCATGTCCATATGCCATGTTCGAATCTGGACTTCCATCCTCTGGCCTAGGGGTCCTATCACTGTTGTATGTAGTGATTGATACATATTCGCTTTTGGAACAGATATATAATCTTTGAATCTACCTGGAACTGGCTTCCACATGGAGTGAATATGACCCAGGACCTCATAGCATTCTTTGATGGAATTAACGATTACCCGGAATGCCGAAATATCGTGTACTTGATTGACTGTAAGGTCCTGAGCCAACATTTTTTTGTAAATACTATAAAAGTGCTTGTGTCTTCCTTTTATACTTGCTTGAATTTTATATTTTGCCAGCTTTTTAGAAAGTAGCTCTTTGACTTCCCTGATAAATTTTTCCCTTTCTCCCTGTCTCTGGGCTATCTCAGCTTTAATATTTTCGTATATTCCCGGTTCGAGATAATATAAAGAGAGATCTTCGAGACTGGATTTGATCCAGTTAATTCCCAACCTGCCAGCAAGGGGTGCATAGATATCCAAGGTTTCCTCGGAAATAAGTCTCTGCTTTTCCGCGGACTGGAAACCCAGAGTCCTCATATTGTGCATCCGATCTGCAAGTTTAACTAGAATCACACGAATATCAGAGGACATGGCAAGAATCATTTTACGTACATTCTCAGCCTGGCGATGCTTATGACTGGTAAGCTGCATTTTGCTTATCTTTGTGACTCCATTTACAATAACGGCCGTTTCCTCGCCAAAAAGACGCTTAATTTCATCAAGATTAGCATCTGTATCTTCAAGCGTGTCATGGAGCAGGCCTGCTACAACACATATGTCATCCATCTTCATTTGGGTGAGAATGTAAGCTGCTTCAAGGGGATGTGAGAGGTAAGGTTCACCTGAGAGGCGGATCTGTCCCTGATGAACCTTTGCAGAATAGACATAGGCTTTTTCCACCAACTCGATATTGGCCTTTGGGTGATAGCTCAGAAGTTGTGATGTGATATCACTTAAGCGAATCATAGAGTTCTCTTATTATTTTTCTGATAGTTGCTGAGGTATCTTTCACAGAAACAACAATGCTTTCAGGTTCAGTGCGCAATCTTACTTCTACTTGACCGCCCTTGATTCCTCGGAGTCCTACAGCGACACGAATTGGGATTCCAAGCAGATCGGCATCATTGAATTTAACGCCAGCCCGCTCATCCCTGTCATCAAGAAGGACATCAATATCATATTCAATTAGCTCTCGATAGATTTCTTCTGCCGTTTCCACTACAGCGGTTTCGTGCATCTGGAGTGGTAAGATGATTACTTCAAAGGGCGAAATTGGTATCGGGAAAATAATGCCGTTTTCATCATGGTTCTGTTCGATTGCTGCTGCCACGGTTCTTCCTATCCCAATACCATAGCAACCCATGATAATGGGACTTTCTTTCCCTATTTCATCAAGAAAGACAGCTTTGAGGGCTTGGCTATATTTTGTGCCTAACATGAAAATATGCCCTACCTCGATGCCCCTTCCAAATTGTATCTTCGCTCCGCATCTGGGGCATGGATCATCAGGGGTGATCATACGCAGGTCGCCAAAACCATCAACTGCAAAGTCTCGGCCCAAATTCACATTCTTGAAATGTAAATCTTTTTTGTTACCACCTGTGACAAAGTTTTCCATGCCCTCAACGGCATAGTCGGCTACTAATTTAACCTTGAGACCCACTGGACCGGCAAAACCCATAGGAGCACCGGTAGTTTCAGCAACAACTACCGAATTGGCCATTTCAACTTTTTGAGCGCCAAGGAAGTTCTTAAGTTTGGCCTCATTTATTTCATTATCACCTCGAACTAAGGCTGCAATTACTTCTTCATCTGCCACATAAATAAGCGTTTTTACAAGTTGATCGGGTGAAATAGTTAGAAAAGATGTCACCTCTTCAACGGTCTTTATATCAGGCGTGGCAATCTCTTCGAGAGATTTCATATCGCTTACCTCAATTTTAGAGAGTTTATTAGCTGATTTTACATCTGCCCTCTCTAGGTTAGCAGCATAATCGCACTCAAGGCAGTTGATGATCTGATCTTCGCCTGTGTCGGCCAGGACCATAAACTCGTGGGAGTGACTTCCACCAATTGGTCCTGTATGCGCCTCCACGGCCCTGAATTTTAGACCACACCGCTGGAATATCCTGGCATAAGTTTCATACATGTTCTCATAGCTACGGGTTGCCCCTTCTTCGTCTATGTCAAAACTATAAGAGTCTTTCATAATGAATTCGCGTCCGCGCATGAGACCGAATCTGGGCCGTATTTCGTCTCTGAACTTCGTTTGAATCTGGTAGAAGTTGACAGGCATCTGCTTATATGAATGCACTTCTTTTCTTACAAGATCGGTAATAACTTCCTCGTGGGTAGGCCCAATACAAGCATCATGGTTATGCCTGTCTTTGAACCTCAAAAGTTCACGCCCATAATAGTCCCATCTGCCACTTTCTTGCCAGAGTTCCGCAGGTTGAACAGCGGGCATCAAGAGTTCTACTGCGCCAGCCTTGTCCATCTCTTCTCTAATGATAGTTTCTATTTTTCTGACGGATCGGAGACCTGCTGGAAGATAAGTATAAATACCGGATGCCAGTTTCCTGATCATGCCTGCCCTAACCATTAGCTGATGGCTTATGATCTCTGCGTCCGATGGGATCTCTTTGAAAGTAGGAATAAAATAGTTTGAATAGCGCATGAATTAACAACTCCTTTACTCAAACAACTTTTTCGTTTCACTGATTAGTACTTCCGCCAGCCCATGCTCTGGGACTTTTTTTATCACCTTACCTTTTTTAAATAGAATACCCACTCCTTTGCCACCCGCAACCCCAATATCAGCCTCTTTGGCCTCTCCTGGCCCATTCACCACACAGCCCATTATAGCAACCTTTGGTGATGCCTCAATACTGGATAGAGCTCTTTCAACCTTGTCAACAAGTCCAAAAAGATCTATTTCACATCGGCCACAGGTGGGGCAGGATATAATCTCAGGACCTCTCCTTCTGATGTCCAGTGCCCTTAGAATCTCATAGGCGACCTTAACCTCCTCTATGGGATCCCTTGTCAGAGAAACGCGGAGTGTATCTCCAATACCATTAGCAAGCAGATAGCCTATGCCTATGGAGCTTTTCACTGTGCCTGATATGAGTGTGCCTGCCTCCGTCACTCCTAAGTGTAATGGGTAATCCACCTTTTCACTCAATAGCTCATAGGCTTCAATAGTATTAATTACATTCGAGGATTTCAATGATATCTTGATCTGATCAAAACCTAATCCTTCTATGAACTCTACATACTTTATTGCACTTTCCACCATGGCTTCAGGTGAAGGATGTCCGTGCTTTTTAAGGATCGCTTTGTGCAAAGAGCCGGCATTGACTCCTATGCGAATTGGAACATTCAGCTCCCCCGCAGCCTTGACCACCTTGGTAACGCTCTTGTTAGTGCCAATATTGCCGGGATTAATTCTCAGTCCGTCAGCCCCGGCCTCCAGAGCTGCCAGGGCAAGACGGTGATCGAAATGTATATCAGCAATTAGGGGTGTTTCAACTTTTGACTTGATTTCCTTGAAGGCAGCCGCTGCTTCTCTATCGGGAATAGCCAAACGAACAATCTCGCAGCCAGATTTGGACAATTGTTCAATTTGACGAATTGTTGAAGATACATCCCGGGTGTCTGTATTGGTCATTGACTGAATAGCTATGGGGGATCCTCCGCCAATCGGTATATGACCGACGTATATCCTGCGTGTTATTTTTCTCTTCGCTTTCATGGAAATTTTATTCAGACATTGCTTAAAAGGGAAATCCTGATCACACTCGCTATTACCATCAAATTCATATCTATTTTGAAAAGTTTATGTGTTAAATAATCAATATTCAATCCTGATACGGAATTCGGTTATCAACGATCCGCTATGGCAGGAAAGAGAAATATCTTAACAAGAGAGCAGGATATCATAAGCTAATGTAACTAAATTAAGAAAACCAACTGATTGTGTCAAGATGATTCAAGTGGCTCTTTAACGCTGACACTGGATATCCTATTTTATATTGACAAGCGCTAATAAAAAGTTAAGGCTATAACTTATGACATAATTAAGGAGGATAAGTCATGACTACTTCCCAAAAGATTCAGGCATCTATCAAAAGATCTTCATGGATCAGGGAAATGTTTGAAGGGGGGAAAAAAAGAAAAGAGAAATACGGGGAAGAAAATGTCTTTGACTTTAGCCTCGGAAATCCTAACCTGGAACCACCTGCCAAATTCAAACAGATCCTTGATAAACTTGTCAATGACAATACACCAAATCAGCACTCATATATGTCAAATGCAGGTTACATGGAAACCAGGCAGGCTATTGCCGATTATCTCAATAAGCTCAATAGACCAAAATTTGGGGCTAATGAGATTGTTATGACCGTTGGAGCAGCAGGAGGGCTCAATGTAGTATTAAAGACAATCCTCAACCCAGGGGAAGTGGTAATTATCCCGAGCCCCTATTTTGTTGAGTATAACTTTTATGTCGACAATAACCAAGGGCTCTCCAAGGTGGTACACACAAAGAGTGATTTTTCCATTGATTTTAATGCTATTTCGGAAGCCATCACAGAAAAGACTAAAGCAGTTTTGATCAATTCTCCGAATAATCCCACAGGCAGGGTCTACCATGAGGAAGAATTAAAGGAACTTGCCAATCTTCTTTCCCGTTACAGCGGAAAATTTGGACAACCCATATATCTAATCTCTGATGAGCCTTATAGGAAAATCGTTTATGACGGCATCACGGTTCCGAGTATTTTTGATATATATAATGAAAGCTTTGTTGTAACATCTTTTTCAAAGGATCTATCACTGCCAGGTGAAAGGATCGGCTATATAGCTGCCAGTCCAAATATGTCTGATAAAGACATTATCATTGAGGGTCTTACCCTCTGCAATCGGATCCTTGGTTTTGTCAACGCCCCGGCACTTATGCAGAGGGCTGTGTCCTTTTTGTTAGAAAATAGCGTTGACATTTCGCTTTACCAGAAAAAAAGAGATTTACTGTGTAATGGATTAGCTTCCTTAGGATACAATTTTATCAGGCCTGAAGGGACATTTTACCTTTTTCCAAAAACACCTATTGATGATGACATAGCCTTTGTGGCGGAACTTCAGAGGGAAAATATCCTTACGGTGCCGGGCAGTGGTTTTGCCGGCCCAGGCCATTTTAGAATAGCTTTCTGTGTCCCTGATGAAGTGATTGAAAGATCGTTTTCAGGATTTGAAAAGGTAATAAAAAGGCATTGAAGGAGAACTAAGCAATGTACTCGAAGATACTTTCTCTAAGATTTCCGAAAAAGATTGTTAATGAACCCGTAGTTGTAAATCTTGTGAAGAAATTTGACCTTTCATTTAATATACTTAAGGCAACCGTCTACCCGAGAAAAGAAGGTTTTATGGTGCTTGAATTAAACGGGCAGCGTGATAATTTTCAAAGAGGTGTTCGTTATCTAAAGAGCCTTGGGATCAAGGTGGAGAATATTGGACAGGATATTAAACGCGATGAAGATAAATGCTTCCAGTGCGGGGCCTGTACGGCCGTTTGCCTGACAGGCGCCCTTTATATCAAAAGGCCAGAAATGGAGGTAATCTTTGACAAGGATAGATGCAGCGCTTGCGAAATGTGTGTTTCGGCATGTTTAGCACAGGCCATGAAGGTAAGATTTAACAGGAGTTTGCTTAATTAATTTGCTGATTGCCTGTTCTCCTTCAACCTTTCCAACCAGAAATCGGCATATCCGAGCTTTTCATCGTGAACGTTATGCACGATCAATAAGTAATATATCTCCATCATTATACTGACAGAAATGAAAAACATATTGCACGCTCCGCAGTGAATTAAACCTGAATTTCGCGAGTGTCTCAAAATGTCATTGCGAGAATCGCTTCCTCCTATCCTTATTATGTGCAGGAAATCAGATATAAGAAAAATGAAATAGCTGTTGGGGGAAAAGAGGAACTCTTTTCAAAAAGAGTGGAAGCGGAGTCATTTGAGTGGATAGGTGAGATCACTTCAAAAAATGTGATTGAGGCACAAGCCCAAATCCGTTATAGGAACTTTACAGCACCTGGCAGACTCGGGATAATCTTTTCTGATAGGGTAAGGTTTATACTTGATGATCCTCAGTGGGCCTTTACCCCGGGCCAGGTCCTTTTTTGTTATCAAGGGGACCGAGAATTAGGCAGCAGATAGGAGAAAAAACATATGTCAATGCCTAATTGATTAAGCCTAACCCAAAAAACCCATTGGAGAAAAACATGATGAAAGACTATCGTAAGGAATTGTGGTTTAATGTCCCCAGTAGACGGGCCTTAATCAACATTACTCCCCAAGTTAAGGAATGCCTTGAGGAAAGCGGAATTACCGAAGGCCTCGTACTAGTAAATGCCATGCATATTACAGCATCCGTATTTATTAACGATGATGAATCCGGACTTCACCATGACTATGACGTCTGGCTCGAAAAACTGGCACCCCATGAGCCCATATCCCAATATCAGCATAATGTGGGTGAAGATAATGCAGATGCCCATATGAAAAGGCAGATTATGGGAAGGGAGGTAGTTGTTGCAGTAACAAATGGAAAGCTAGATTTTGGGACCTGGGAGCAGATATTTTACGGGGAGTTTGACGGCCGGAGAAAAAAACGCGTATTAGTCAAGATAATTGGAGAATAGGCAAAAAGAAGAATTATGAAAAAATATTTAAGAGTCAAAAAGTGGGTATAAGCCTGAATGGCACAATAGGGGGAATCGTAATTGTTTAGCTATTTGAAGATAAGGCAGAAAGGGGTGTGGGAATTTTTTCAAAGTGCTAAATTGTTATTGAAAATCATTACATGTTGACAATTTTGCGTGCCCGTCTTTAAAATAGACCGAGTTATTAATAACAGCAACAAATATACTACACCCTTGACAGTCAGGCCCGCCGATTTGGCAAAAAAACTGATAGGTGGTAAAAACAATGAATGCAGTCTCAAAAGAAAAAAAAGGGCGGAAACAAAAAATAGTAATCCCAGTCATCCTCTTGGCCGTTATCCTCTTCATGCTAATTATTATGGCCATCAACTCGATAAAACCCGACCGAATCACTCTTAACAACCTCGATAGCAGTATAAAAGGTGCAGCCTTTATCAGGACCAATCAAGCTATTATCGAGCAGATGAGTAATAACTGGCTACCCAATGACCTTTTTTGGCCTACAGTCCTTCTGGATAATATGCCTAATTTCCAGATCGGGGAGCTGGAGGTTGTCCGGTATAATATTCGGGTCCTGAGAGATAATTTATCTCGTATGCGAACCACGGACAAGCTTGACCCATCAGCCGAAGCAGCCTTTACTGCACTCTCCAATGATCCTTACAAATGGTGGTTTCCCTCAGCAGAAAGCAAATGGAAGCTGGCCTATAGGGGTTTGGAAGCCTTTTATCAGAAGCTTATGACCGGAAAATCTCACTTTTACCCGAGGGCGGATAACCTGGCCGACCTTCTCAGTCAATATGCTTCGCTGATGGGTGGGGCAAACACAAGGCTGATCAACGCCCCACGTGACATGGAAAAGGTCCTTACTGTGGATGAAGAAGCTGAAGGTGGTCCCAAGGGCCCCAAAATGATTGATATCAATATCCCCTGGTATCGCATCGACGACAATTTCTATTATGCACAGGGCGTTGCCTATTCCCTTTATGAATCTTTTAAGACTATACGAATTGATTTTATTGATGTCTTGACCGATAAAAATTCTGTCGAACTGGTTGATAAGATTCTCGAGAATCTCAGCAGGTGCTATTTCGAACCCCTGATCGTGTTTAACGGAGATCCAGGGAGTATTTTTGCCAACCATTCACTTAACCTTTCAGGTGTCTTCAACGATGCCAGGCAAAAAATCAACTCCTTGATTGTGGCCTTGAAACAGGGTTAGTCTCTTTTCAGATATTCCAACGAATATGTTTGATTCCATAAAAATCTCCGATCTTCCAAAAAATCAGTCCCACATATTAAGACCGCCGTCCAGTACGAGACCTACAATCTGGTTCGTGGAAGAGGACGGAGTACGGGCAATTGTCAAGGACTTCAGCGCAAACAGATTTTTTTTTCGAAATATTGTCGGACGATTCCTCGTGTGGAGGGAGAGTAAGGCTTATAAAAAATTGAGAGACGTTAAGGGGGTACCGACCTTATACAGGGTAATTAATGGGCTTGCACTGGTTGTGGAAGAGATACCAAGTAGAAATTTGGGGGATCTCGAAAAGGAAATAAAGCTCCAGCAAAACTTCTTTGACGCCTTGAAAGATCTAATAGCCAGGTTCCACAGAAGAGGTCTCGCCCATTGCGATTTAAAAAGGGCGCCCAATATTCTTTTAGGCCATGATGGTCTCCCTTATATAGTTGATTGGAGCGCATCCATTTCCGAGAGTGAATTCAGGTTTCCTCCACTAAATTTTATCTATCGGAGATTTCTCTTAGATGATTACATGGCAATAATCAAACTCAAGCTACGTCATATACCTGAGGCAGTGACTTTAGAGGAAAAAAAAAGTTACAATAATAGAAATAGGGCAGAAAGGCTCATTAGGGCTATCAGGGATTGGTTTCGGGACATTTTACAGAAGATCGCATAAGGCTTCGTCTTTATGGGAATTTCTTATATTTTCCGCATCGTTGCATAACCTCAGCGGTGGCCGTTATCCCTATAACCAGTGCTGAAATAAAAAAACATATCCTTATATGGATTTTATAACTATAATGCATTATAATTCAAATTATATGGCGATTACTGATGAGAACTCCGCTGCAAGTTTTAGGACAATAAGGAGGTAGATTCATTGGGGGATAAGTTTCCTATACTGATCGCTGAAGACCATCCTGTGTCACGGAAGCTTCTTGAAAAGGCCCTAATTAAATCCGGGCACGAAGTCGTTTCTGTAGATAACGGACGCAAGGCCTTGGAATTATTTAATAATAATTTTTTCCCAATTGTTTTGACTGACTGGATAATGCCTGAAATGACTGGCCTAGAATTGTGCAAGGCTATTAGAGAAAATGACACACCAGGATATGTATTTATTGTTCTCCTGACATCCAATGATTCTAAAAATGATATTGTAACCGGTTTAAAGGCCGGAGCAGACGACTATTTGACAAAGCCTTTTAACAATGCTGAATTAATCGCTCGCCTTAATACGGGCAAACGTATCCTCAAGTTGGAAAAATCCTTAAGAGCTGCAAATGAAGAAATCAAAATCTTGTCCATAACCGACCCGCTCACCAGATGTTACAATCGAGGCTATCTGACTGAACGTTTTCCCCAGGAGATCAAGAGAGCAAGAAGATACGGACACCCCATGTCCTTGATTTTAGGCGACATCGATCATTTTAAAAATGTAAATGATACATACGGTCACCAGGCCGGTGATTATGTGTTGAAAGAATTTGTTAGATGCATCATGGAAGTGATTCGGCATAATGTGGATTGGGTAGCCCGATATGGGGGCGAAGAGTTTCTGATTGTACTTCCTGAGACGGATGTTAAATCCGCCCGTCACATTGCGGAAAGACTTCGTAGTAATCTTTCTCAAAGGGACATTGAAATCCAGGGAAAACAAATACGTATCACAGCAAGTTTTGGGCTAACCGGTTTTGATAATACAACCCTTGATGAGAAAATTTCACCAGAAGTTATTTTTAACAAGGCAGACAAGTTAATGTATCAGGCCAAAAAGGAAGGGAGAAATACGGTTAGGGGAGACTCGATATAGAGACCCTCTAATACCTCATCAATATTAATCTATTAATAATCAAGATCTCGTATTAGTTATTTTCAAAGTGCCAATTATCTCCTCAATGCGGGCAATTTCTTGATCCTCACAAAACCTTCCCAAACCCTCTATGATTTCTAACGTAGAACTTCTACTTATAAAATTGGCAGTTCCCACTTGGACGGCCCGGGCACCAGCAATGAGAAATTCAAGGGCATCCCGATAATCCACTATCCCACCAACACCAATGACCGGTAAATGAACGGCCCTAACTGCCTGATAGACCATATAAAGGGCCACCGGTCTAATTGCAGGGCCTGAAAGACCACCAGAAATATTAGCCAATTTTGGGATTCGTGCATCTATGTCTATGACCATACCTGTTAGAGTATTAATCAGCGAGAGAGCATGTGCGCCCGCCTTCTCTACCGCTGTGGCTACATCCTTGATATCAGTAACATTTGGAGATAATTTCACAATGACCGGTTTATCACTGTTTTTTAAGACCCTTTCAGTTACCAGTCCCGATACATACGGGTCAGTACCGAAGGCCATGCCGCCCCTTTCCACGTTTGGGCAGGAGATATTCACCTCAATAGCTGATATCTCCTCAACCCCTTTAAGACCAGCTGCAATTTCACCATACTCATCGATACTATGTCCGTAAATATTAACAATCACCGCCGTTTTCAGCTTTCGAAGCCACGGAAGCTTTTTTTCCAAAAAAGCTTCCAGTCCTATATTAGCCAAGCCAATGGCATTCAACATTCCACAAGGAGTTTCTACAATCCTGGGCGGGGGGTTCCCAGACATTGGCTTAAGGGAAATTCCCTTGACGATAATACCGCCCAATAGGTTTAAGTCCACAAAAGAGGAAAATTCCCGACCATATCCAAAGGTCCCCGACGCTGCCAGAACAGGGTTTTTTAACTCCAGAGGACCCAATTTTACACTTAGATCAGGTTGTTTCTTATTCATAGGCTTTTCCAATTTAGGGTATGAACATCAAAAACCGGCCCGTCCTTGCACACGCGGTAATATGTTTGACTTTCCTTTGAAGAAGACTTGACGGCACAACCCTGACACGCTCCTATACCACAGGCCATGGATGTCTCTAAAGACACTTGGCAAGGAATGCCCCGGTCAAGGGTAAGTCTCTTAACACCTTTCAACATGTTTAACGGTCCACAGGTGAAGACCGATGGAATGTCATTATCAGGTCCATCTAAATAGGGCTCAAGAACTTCTGTAACCATGCCTCGATGGCCTGCGCTGCCATCCTCTGTAGCGATCAAGACCTTCATGTTTCTAAGGCCAACCTGTTCTACAGGCACTATCTCACTGGCAGATGCATACCCGGCCATAAATGTCACATCATCAGTATCAATGGTTTTAGCCAGGAATATAAGAGGCGCAATACCGATTCCTCCCGCTACCAGGAGACATCTCTGTTGGAGCTTGGGGAGATCAAATCCTCTGCCAAGAGGACCCAAAACTGAAAAGATATCCCCTTCTCTGGCTTTGGACATGATATCGGTGCCTCGTCCTACAACCCGATAGAGTATGAGAAACCCATCATCTCCATGAATCCCGCAGATAGAAAAGGGGCGTCTTAATAGTGGATCTATATCCGAACGAACCCGGATCATGACAAATTGACCCGGCCTTGCTTCAACCACAATTTCTGGGGATCTAAGTCCCATCAAGAAGGTGTCAGGTGTTACCTTCTTATTAAATATTATCAATGTATCTTGCTCAACCATAAAAAGAGAACGGTTCTATTTTATTGACAACCTACACAAAACTTAACAGTATTTAATATTCCAAGAACAGCGAGAACAGCACCACCGGCATATATATATCATATTTTAATAAGGGGCAATAACCGTCAAGATATTTTTCTATTTCTATGAAGAAAAAAACTACATAAAACATATCAAAATATTCATTAAATAGAAAATTAAAGAACTACTAAAGCCAAGAGGCAGACCGTAAAAAGTTAACAAGGAAAAAATTGAACCTTCCCTTCTTATGAAGATCGCAACCTTTAATGCTAACTCGATTCGTGCCAGACTCCCCATTATTTTGGAGTGGTTGGAAAGGGAGCGGCCCCATGTCCTTTGCCTCCAGGAGACCAAGGTTCAGGATAAAGACTTTCCTGTAGATCCTTTTAAGAAAGCTAACTACCATGCTGCTTTTACCGGACAAAAGTCCTATAATGGCGTTGCTATTATCAGCAAGGTTCCTATAGATAAAACACATCTGAGTCTTTACAACAAAGATTATGAAGAGGCGCGTTTTATCAGTGCCAGAATAGGTAATATTCGGGTTATAAATGTCTATGTTCCCCAAGGATTTGCTCCAGGGACTAAAAAATTTGAGTACAAACTCCTATGGCTTAAGGACCTCTTGTCCTATATCAAAAAGAACTATGATCCGGGCATGCCTTTTTTATTGGCAGGAGATTTTAATGTGGCACTTGAGTCAATTGATGTATTTGACCCTGAAAGGCTCCAGGGCGACGTTGGTTTCCACCCAGATGAACAGACTATCTTGCGGGACTTTTTAGACTGGGGGTTTGTAGATATTTTTAGGAAGCATCAGCCAGATCGTGGCCATTACACATTCTGGGATTACAGGGTTCCAAATGCCCTTAAAAGAAAAATGGGCTGGCGCATTGATTACATTTTAGCCACCTACCCCTTGGCAAAAAAATCCGAGAATGCTTGGATTGACATAAAACCGAGGATGTTTGAAAGGCCCTCCGATCATACCTTTCTTATCGCAGAATTCGACATTGGCCTTTGATCCTTTTTTGCCACCAAGGCGCTAACATTCTGTACAAAAAGAAGTTGATTTAATAAAGTGGAATTTCAAAGGAGAAACAATATAACAGCTAAATTGAATTTGATGGGCATAGTCTGAGGATAACACACCGTGCATGGTCCGGTTTTCTTGCATTGCAGATTTGTCTGCCGTGATAGATTAGGAGATCAGAAAATCGGCGCCATTTTTCCTTTGGAAGCAATTTTTCAATATCTTTTTCAATATTGTCCGGATTTTTATTACCGGTAATACCCAATCTGTGTGAAAGTCTTTTGACATGGGTGTCTACTACTACACCAGGAATATCAAAGGCCGCACCCAAGACACAGTTTGCCGTCTTTCTTCCAACACCGGGTAATTTAATTAGTTCCTCCATGCTGGAAGGGACTTCGCCGCTATAAAGATCTATAAGACCTTGTGAACAGCCCTTGATGGATTTCGCCTTGTTCTTATAAAATCCAGTTGGCCGGATATCCTCCTCCAACTCAGTTATGGGGGCTGTAAGATAGTCTTGGGGAGTTTTGTATTTTATGAATAAGGTCTTAGTGACCTTATTTACCTGCTTGTCGGTGCATTGGGCTGAAAGGATAGTTGATATAAGCAATTCAAAAGGGGTCCTATATTTAAGTGCGGTTTTATCACGTATGTAAACAGGATCTAATATCTCAAAGATCTGTTTCACCCGTTCCCTTTTTTTCTTTAAACTTTCCACTTGATTCTTTCAATAAAGGGTAGACGTTCTAATCATGAACATTTCTGCATATTAGAAATTATATCAACTTGACACTTCAGGCACAACTATTATCATCATATATGAATACCGGAGATGGTCATTAATCTGGTCGAAAGTTTCAATAAGTTCAAGACAGGGATCACGTCAGCACAATTGAATGGATGAATTTAAAAAGATCTCAATATATTTTAGGTTGTCTCATTATCATTTTTAGCATCTCACTTCTCCCACTATGGATTAACCTCCTTGAGACAAATCCAGCTCTTGGGCTTGAGATCAGGGAAAAGGAGGGGACTATGGAAGGCATAGACAAATTGACCAACAAAGAAGGTAAATACCTCCTGGATGTGGCACGGAACACTATTGAGCAAAAGCTTTTTTCTGGAAAAGGCATACAAAAACCCGACACAGATCTACCAGCCGTATTCAATGAACCGCGCGGAACCTTTGTTACCCTCACTATCGAAGGAGGGCTTAGGGGATGTATAGGCCACATAATTCCTCAAGAGACCCTGATAGAAGGTATCAGAGTCAATGCCATCAATGCAGCATTTAGAGATCCACGGTTCCAACCCCTTACCATGGATGAGTGGAAAAGAGTCAAGATCGAGATCAGCATCTTGACCGATCCGAAACCTCTTTCCTATTCAAATGACAAGGATCTATTAAAAAAAATACGCTCAGGTATTGATGGTGTTATCATCAAAAAAGACTTTCACCAGTCTACTTTTCTTCCACAGGTTTGGGAACAACTACCAAACAAAGAAGATTTCCTTAGGCATCTCTGCCTTAAGGCGGGACTGGCCGGGGATGCATGGAAAAAAGGAGACCTTGAGGTTTCCACTTATCAAGTCCAGGCCTTTGAAGAATAGCGCCACCATGTAGAGGCATCTTATCTGTGAACCTAAGACTACTGATCATCTGGTCTATCATTGGTACAGGCATTTCCTCTGTCACCACTCAATTGCTCACCATTAGGGAGTTCTTGACCCAGTTTCATGGAAATGAAATCACCATTTCTTTGGTGCTATTCTGCTGGCTGTTACTGACAGGCCTCGGCAGCCTTGTAGCAAAAGCTGTAAGGCGCTCTTCTCGGAGTATCTATGCCGTTCTGACATTGACCGTCGCTGTCTGGCCACTTTTACAGATTATTATGATTAGAGGATTCAGGGAGACATATTTCACCCATGGCGCCTCTCCCGGCTTTTACCCCATCTTATTATATATCCTGATTACCATAAGCCCATACTGTTTACTCACCGGCTTTATACTCCCATATGCAAAAAAAGTCCTGGATGACAATTATTACCCTTTTAAAAGCGGTGACCTTTATCTCACTGACAGCATTGGAGATATCACAGGGGGCATTTTATTTAGTTTTATCCTTGTTTACTGGCTAAAACCTTTTTCCACCATTGCCATCACCTCTTTTGTCTTGATCTTAGTGTCTTTCCTTATCCTGATTAATTCCCGGAGAAATATTTTAATACTTATCGCACTCCTTTCAGCTTCCCTCTTCTACTATTATTCAACAAACAGCCATTTTGAAAAGGATACCTTAACACCCCAGTACGGAGACATCGCTCATTACGTTGAGTCTCCTTACGGAAGGATTGTGATTTCTAAGGAGGGCACTCAGCATACTTTCTGGGAATCCGGATTACCGCTTTATTCCGACTCAAATGTCATCAACAGCGAGGAAAAGATACATTACCCATTAAGCCAACTGGATCAGATAGAAAATGTACTTCTGGTTTCCGGAGGCCTAGGCGAGACCTTGGCCGAGGTGTCAAAATACCACCTAGCCCGTGTTGACTATGTGGAGATTGACCCATATTTGACGGATGCAGCTCTTCAGCTGGGTGTTATAAAAAAGACCCCTTTCCTTGAGATAATGAATACTGATGGTAGGCATTATATCAAAATGACAAGGAGAAAGTATGACGCCATTATCATTGACCTTCCTGATCCAGATACATTCCAGATAAACAGGTTTTTTACGGATGAATTTTTTTCTCTATCAAAAAAAGCCCTAAAAAATAATGGCGTTCTTTCCATAAGTGTTGAATATTCACCAAATTATATAAGTGACATTCGAAAAAAAAAGCTCTCCACAATTTATAACACCGCACATTTACATTTCCAAAATGTAATAGTCCTTCCAGGTGAGGTTGCCTATCTCATCTGTCGTGATGGAAAATTATGGTCAGATATCCCTGCCAGATTAAGGCTGAAATCAATAAAAACCTCTTATATCGAAGCATTTTATTATGGAAACGTAACGACTGAAAGAATCAAACAACTTGAAAGGAATCTGGACAGGAATGAATACATCAATAGGGACTTTGAGCCAAGACTAATGAATATTATGTTTCAAGAATGGTATACAAAATACAGCACCTCGCCAGGGTATTTTCTCTTCGGTTTATCAGTTTTCACCCTGATCTATCTCATATTCATGAGAAAAGAAGAATACATCCTATTTTCGACAGGATTAACCACCATGGGTGTGGAAATGCTTATTATCTTTACTTTTCAGGTAATTTACGGATACATCTATTTAAAGATCGGGGCAATTGTCACCGCCTTCTTACTTGGTCTGCTGCCCGGGGCTACAATGGGCAATCTCTGGAAACGAAAAGATGACTTTAAATTAATGCTCTCAGAGACACTTCTTTTAATTTTGTTGATTTTGCTTTTTGTATGGATTGTATACTTTAAGACAGAGCTTCATCCCTTATTCTTTTTGGCATTTTGTTTTTCATTTTCCTTTCTCTGTGGATTCCAGTTTCCTGTTGTGACAAACATTATTGGCGAAAAGAGTAGCCCCGCTGCGGGCTGTCTTGCAGCTGACCTCTGCGGCGCCTCCCTTGGCACCCTTACCGCAGGGACTATTTTGATACCAATATTAGGCATCCAGTCAACGATTGTTTTCCTGATTCTTGTAAAGTTGTCAAGTAGCATGATTATGTTGTTTACAGGGGGAAAGAGGACTTGATGATGGCCAAGATAATTACTCGAAAAAAATTTTGAATGCATTGGTCAAGGTGCTTCAGCCCTCTTTTTTGCATGTGCCGGTTATGGCTTCCTGGAAAAAGAAAACCATAGGACCAAAAGCGAAAAAGGACACATTTTCAAAAACGATGCATCAGACAAACTAGGGCAGGAGTGAGTCTGTAAGGCCGTTAAACTCTTATGCCTATTTTCCCTCAAACTCGGGAGGTCGTTTTTCCTTGAACGCTCGAAAGGCCTCTATCAAATCCTCCGATTGCAGGAGGGACGCATTTTTCTGGGCCACATACTCAAGTCCCGGATAAACGCCGCTGTCACGACTATATAGAATTACGTCTTTTACACCCTGAACGGCCAGGGGTGAGCAGGATGCTATTTCAGTAGCGAGCCTTTGAGCCTCTTCGTAAAGCACATTTCGGTCTTCACACAGATGTGTAATAAGCCCGATCTTCAATGCCTCATCCCCTGTAAAGTCTCTTCCGGTTAAGGCCAATTCCCGAAACCAACCATCACCGATAATTAACGGAAGGCGCTGAAGCGTGCCAAGATCCGCAATAATCGCCATCCTGGTCTCCCGGATTGAAAAAATAGCGTCACGAGTAGACATACGGATGTCACAGGCACTAATCAGGTCCACACCCCCGCCAATGCAATGTCCATGGACAGCGGCTATAACTGGCTTATGACATTTTTCAATGGTATTTATACTTTTCTGTAACTGAAGAATCTTTTTTCGTATCTCCTCTCGGAAATCAGCACCCTCCCCTTTAAGAAAAGAGCTCAGATCTTGAAAATCTATGCCTGCTGTAAAGCTTTTGCCTTCGGCCTTGATAATGACTACATGAACTTCCGGATCTTCACTAAACATAGTAAATGATTTTTCGATATCACTAAAAAATTCAAAATCCATTGCATTTCGCTTTCCGGGTTGATTGAGGATTAACCAAGTTATATGCCCTTCTTTTATTGCCTTGAATGTAGCATTATCAGTCATCAAAACCCTCCTTTCTTGCATGTCTTCATCCAAGCTTAGTATCAGGATTGATTTGAGAAAAATAGTATTTTTTGCGTCTCCTTTCTAAAGCCTATTAAAAAACGATTAATAATTTTGTCATTTTTCTTGCAAAACAAAAAACAACATGCTATGCACGCACGCAACAGCCGAAAAGGAGGGGCCGTTAGGATGAAAAAAAATAAGGACCAGATCAATTCGTTTCTTGGAAAAGATACCGAATTTGAAGGGAAACTCTCCTTCACTGGTGCAGTTCGTATTGACGGTGTTTTTAAAGGCGAAATATCTACCAAAGGAACGCTGATTGTGGGTGAGACAGCCATTATCAAGTCCGAAATCCATACATCTCACATCATAATTAGCGGAGAAGTTCACGGCAACATTGTTGCGGAACATAGCATCATCATACACGCTCCAGGCAAAGTCTTTGCAAATATCCAGTCCCCATCCCTCACAATAGACGAAGGGGTTATTTTTGAGGGGAATTGCCAGATGCAAAAACAAAGTGAAGAGCTTGAGAAAAAAGTTACAGTTCTCCCAAAATGATCAGCCTTCAAAGAAAAAATCTGGCTTTCAAAAAACCCTTAAAAAGAACGCCATTAAATTTTTTTCCAAAAAAAAGGGAAAAATCAAGAGAAAATTGTATGATCTGAAAAGTGCTAAGGAAATAGCTGGAAGTCGTTATTGAGAACTGGAGAAAATATTAATTGAATGTGAGATAAAAAAAGAAAGAAATAGTTGTACAATTCAAGAAAGAGAGAGTTGCTGAAAAAATTATTGTTAGAACCAAGGAAAGGGCAAAACAAATCTTGGCTCAATCTGATTTGATTATACAACCGGAGATTCGGATTACAAGAAATATAGTGAGGCAGGAAATAGAAGGTGATTCGGCACAAAAGATTCAGAAGATTGTTGCAGGAGAGAAAAAAGGGTAATCAAAAATATTTATTCAATTAAAGAAAGAATGGAAAAGCTGCATTGATTGGTTCGACTATTTCAAGGAGATATGCTAAGGCGCTCTTAAGCATAGGCCAGGAAGACGGACAATACGAAGAATATGGACAGAATCTTCAAGAATTCGTTGGTCTTTGCTTTACTAATGAAGAGTTTTTTCAGGTTATTTCCAATAAGATATTTTCTGTGACGGAACGAAAAAATGTCCTTGAAATCACTTTAGAAAAGGGGCATTTTTCTGGTGTGATCAAAAATTTTTTAAGGCTTCTTATTGATAAAAATAGGATTGGGGCTATTAAAGAAATTGCAGATTACTATTCAAGGCTCACGGATGAAATTTCAAATGTCACCCGCGCAGATATTATCACAGCCAGACCATTGAAAGACAAATTCCTTGACAAACTGGAGAAGGCCCTTGCAGCACTTACCTTAAAGAAGGTCAAGATTGATGTGGAGGAAGATCAGTCCCTTATCGGAGGGCTTATAATAAAAATAGGGGATTTGGTCTTGGATGGAAGTGTAAGGACACAGCTTGAAGGTCTAAAAGTATCATTAAAAAGGAGCAAATATAACTAATGGAAATCAGAGCAGAAGAAATAAGTCAGATAATTAGGGACCAGATAAAAGATTACGAAAAGAAAGTGGAGGTGAGCGAGACAGGAACCGTCTTGTCTGTCGGTGATGGCATTGCTCGTGTTTACGGTATTGAAAAGGCTATGGCTATGGAGATGGTCCAATTTCCAGGCAATATATTTGGCCTATGCCTTAATCTGGAAGAGGATAATGTGGGTGTCGCTATTATGGGGGATGATTCTAAAATCAAGGAAGGTGATACTGTCAAGAGAACAGGTAGGATCGCAGAAATCCCTGTAGGTGATGCAGTGCTCGGCCGTGTTATTGACGCCATGGGTCAGCCCCTTGACGGTAAAGGGCCCATCGATGCCACCGAGTTCAGACGTGTTGAAATGGTGGCGCCCGGAGTAATTGACCGTCAGCCTGTGAAAGAACCAATGTACACTGGACTCAAGGCTATTGATGCTATGACACCCATAGGGCGAGGACAGCGTGAATTAATCATTGGAGATCGACAGATTGGTAAGACATCTATCTGTGTAGATGCCATTATCAATCAAAAGGACACTGATATCTATTGCATTTACGTGGCCATAGGCCAAAAGAAATCCACAGTGGCACAGGTTGTTGATACACTTGAGCGCCATGATGCAATGAAATATACTACTGTCGTTGCAGCCTGCGCCAGCGACCCTGCAACCCAACAGTTTATCGCTCCTTATTCGGGTTGCGCTATTGGTGAATATTACCGGGACAATAAAAAACATGCTCTGATTATTTATGATGACCTATCAAAACAGGCTACAGCATATAGGCAGGTTTCCCTTTTGCTAAGGCGGCCGCCCGGCCGGGAGGCCTTCCCAGGGGACATTTTTTATAACCACTCACGTCTGCTGGAACGGGCTGCCAAGCTGAACGAGGAAAAGGGAGGCGGATCACTTACAGCCCTTCCTATCATCGAAACCCAGGCAGGTGACGTCTCTGCCTATATTCCTACCAATGTAATTTCCATTACTGATGGCCAGGTATATTTAGAGCCAAGGCTCTTCTTTTCGGGCGTCCGGCCCTCCATTAACGTAGGCCTTTCGGTTTCCAGGGTCGGGGGCGCAGCCCAGACCAAAGCCATGAAAAAAGTGGCAGGAACACTTCGTCTTGAAATGGCCCAATACAGGGAACTGGAGGCCTTTGCCCAGTTCGGTAGTGACCTGGATAAGGCTACCCAACGGCAGCTTAACCGAGGGCAGAGACTAGTGGAAGTCCTCAAGCAGCTCCAGTACCAACCTATGACGGCTGAGAGACAAGTGGGGATCCTGTTTGCAGGGGCAAATGGTTATTTAGACGAATGGACTGTTGAGACTGTGGCCGATTATGAAAAACAGATGCTTGAATTCCTGGAAAACAAGCATCCCGATATCCTGAATGAAATCAAAGAGAAGAATGATATAAGCGAAGAACTTGAGGAAAAGATGAAAAAGGCCCTTGATGAATTCAAGGGGATTTTCCAGCCTGCCGCTCAATAAAAAACTTTGAGAGGTCAAATAGTTGACCGACTCAGAATGATTGTTCATTTACTGGACGCCAAAATTGGTTTTAATTGAATCTGCGAATAGAGAGAAAGAATAAATGGCAACCTTAAGAGATATCTTGCGGAAAATAGACGCTGTCAAAAAAACGCAACAGATTACTAGAGCCATGAATATGGTGGCCGCGGCCAAACTCAGAGGCGCACAGGCGAGGATGGAAGGCTTTGAGCCATATGCAATGAAGTTTTCTGAAGTTCTGGGCAACCTTGCAATCCGGATAGAACCTGATATTCACCCCTTACTTGAAAAAAAAGAACAGGTATCCAGGATTGAGTTGCTTCACTTTACTGGCGACCGGGGGCTTTGCGGAAGTTTCAACGCTAATCTCATAAATACGGCTGAAAAGTGGATAAAAGAGCAACAGACCAAAGAGATAGAGTGCAGCTTAACCACTGTTGGGAAAAAGGGTAGAGATTACTTCCGTAAAAGGGATTATAACCTGACCATTAGCCATACCAATATATATGGCAAAGTCGATATCTCTTTGATAAATCAGATGACCAGGGTCTTTATTGACCGTTATATGGCCGATGAGGTTGATGAAGTCTATATGATTTATAGCCGGTTTGTCAGTATGGCCAAGCAGGATCCCACATTAGTCAAGCTCATACCTGTTGAACCACCAAAGGCTGAGGAAGGGCAAAAAACATCGGGGGCTTCTGAATATCTATGTGAACCTGATCCCGTGGGACTTATGATAGAGCTATTGCCCAAACACATCAGTGTTCAGATACTTAATGCGTTTTTACAAAATGAGACGAGTGAACATGCCGCCCGCATGTCTGCAATGGACAATGCTTCCAAGAACTGTGTGGAGATGGTTGAGAATCTTACGCTGGTATATAACAAGGCGCGGCAGGCTGCAATTACGGCCGAACTAATGGATATCGTAGGCGGTGCTGAAGCCTTAAAAAAAGCATAATGGTCTTGTAATAAAAGGAGGACTTAATTTAACCATGAATGAGGGCAAATTAATTCAAGTTATTGGTCCAGTCGTCGATGTGGAGTTTGCAGACGGAGAACTCCCTGAAATCTTTACGGCGCTCTTTATCACCAATCCAGCCATAGATGATACAGAGGATAACCTTGTTGTGGAAGTGTCACACCACTTAGGCGACAATGTGGTTCGGTGTATTGCCATGGACATTACCGACGGCCTTGTGCGTGGCATGAAGGTCAAGAACTCGGGGAAACCGATTCAGATGCCTGTTGGAGATCCTGGCCTGGGTCGCGTTCTTAACGTAGTGGGACGACCTGTGGATGGACTGGGTCCTGTGAATGCCAAGGAGTTTTACCCAATTCACCGCCACGCGCCCAAATTTGAAGAACAGGACACTTCGGTCAATGTTCTTGAGACTGGTGTAAAGGTAATTGATCTCCTGGTCCCGTTTCCCAGGGGCGGGAAAATGGGGATGTTCGGCGGTGCTGGAGTGGGTAAAACCGTGGTCATGATGGAAATGATCCACAACATTGCCATGCAGCACGGCGGGATAAGCGTTTTTGCGGGCGTTGGTGAGAGAACCAGAGAAGGCAATGACCTATATTTGGAGATGAAGGAATCCGGTGTACTACCCAAGGCCGCTCTAATATATGGCCAGATGACTGAACCACCTGGCGCGCGTGCAAGGGTAGCCCTGTCTGCCCTTACAGCGGCAGAATATTACAGGGATGAGAAGGGCCAGGACGTGCTACTTTTTATCGATAATATTTTCCGATTTACCCAAGCAGGATCAGAGGTTTCAGCTCTGCTTGGCCGTATGCCCTCTGCTGTAGGATACCAGCCTACTTTGGGGACTGATTTAGGTGAGCTTCAAGAGCGGATCACATCAACCACAAAGGGTTCCATTACATCGGTACAGTGTGTATACGTGCCAGCCGATGACCTAACAGACCCTGCGCCTGCGACGACCTTTGCCCATTTGGATGGTACCGTAGTTCTTTCAAGGCAGATCACAGAGCTTGGTATTTATCCTGCTGTTGATCCTTTGGATTCCACATCTCGAATCCTTGACCCCAATGTGCTTGGCAAAGAACACTATTCCACATCAAGGCAGATCCAGCAAATACTCCAGAAATACAAAGATCTTCAGGATATTATAGCTATCCTTGGGATGGATGAGCTCTCTGACGAGGATAAACTTACGGTGGCCAGGGCAAGGAGGATACAGCGTTTCCTGTCTCAACCTTTTCATGTGGCTGAGACCTTTACAGGTAGAGCAGGCAAGTACGTTCCTGTGAAAGAGACTGTCCAGGGGTTCAAGGAGATTATCGAGGGAAAGCACGATGATTTGCCAGAGGCAGCCTTTTACATGGTCGGGAATGTTGAAGAGGCCCGGGAAAAGGCAGAAAAGATGGCTGCTGCTGCCAAGTAGAGGTGATTAATTCATGGAAAAACTGCATTTGGAAGTTATTACGCCCGAAAAGGTGATAGTGAACGAGGATGTGGAGGCTGTTGTAGCACCCGGCACATTAGGTGAATTTGGGGTGCTTTTAAATCACATACCATTTCTTTCAGGGATTGTACCAGGCGAACTTCGATACACTTTAGGCGGTAAAAAAGAATTCCTCGCCGTAACCAATGGTTTTGCCGAGGTTTCTAATAACAAGGTTTCGGTCCTAGTGGACGCAGCCGAAAAGGCCCATGACATTGATCTTGAACGTTCACGCCGGGCAAAAGAAAGGGCCAAGGAAAGACTGGCAAAGGATCGAGGGACCGAGGATATTGACTTTCAAAGGGCAGAGGCAGCCTTAAAAAGGGCAATTTCACGAATTAATGTTGCTGAAAAGGCAAGATAAACATACAGATTCCCAAGAAATATTGCAAAAAAGGCAAGTCTCATGGCTTGCCTTTTTTATTGACCTTTGGAGATTTCGGCTATATTATATCATCAAATCGGATTACGTAACATAGCATGTAATTACCATATAACGAGCATTTGGAAAATTAGCTTATCCTTTCTATAATTTGGCAACATTTATGATTATCATAGTGCCTATTGTAAGATCAAAAGGATTAGAATAATATGAACGCTGGGGAAGACATTGATCAATTTCAATTACTTGAAGACAAGATAGATAGTCTCATTGAATTGATAACAACACTAAAAAAGGAGAAAGAATCTTTTGCTGAAAAAATTCAATTTCAAGAAAAAAAAATTAACGACTTGACTGAAAAATTAGAAAGCCTTAAGACAGCAAGAGAGAAAGCCAAACAAAGGATTGTCTCCCTTCTGGAGAAAATTCAACAAATTAATATTTAGATATCCAGAGGATAACCGTTGAAAAAGCCAGTCAGAGTAAAAATTCTTGATCATGAATACTTGATTAGGGGGGACGAAGACGAAGATCAGATCAAAGAAATTGCTGAATTTGTGAATGATAAATTTATTGAAATTAGAGACAACACAGAGAACCTTTCAGAAAAGAAAACAGCAATATTGGCTGCTTTTAACATAGCAAGCGAATATTTCCATATAAGAAAAGATCGCGACAAAGTGATATTGGATATTCAGAAGAGGGCACAGTCACTGAATTTCCAAATTGATTCTATAATAGGGTAAAAAATCCCCAAATAACATAAATATATGTCATAAGTTGGGGAAACAAAACATATTTTAAGGATATAAAGAATAAGAGGGCTGATTTCACTAAGAGTGAACAATATAAAGTTGAATTGTGAGTCAAAAAATACAAGAATACTGTTAATGGATGGAGCAATCAAATTTATAAAACAAGCAAGATCAAGATAATTTATAGCTAGCCCTTTAGGTATCAAATTAATTTTATTTTTTCCCCTCTTTGTAAGGATTAGCCCCCTTCTATTCTTTCCCCTTTTGTTTGTTTGACCATAGGATTTTCAGGCTCTGATCACTACGATTCAGTGCTTGAGATTATTTTATTTAATAATATTAGGAGCGTCACATTATTATGAACGCATTTCAAATAATTGGGATAATTCTATCAGGCCTTATAATAGGCATGCCTATTGGTTTTTTTATCCGCAAGAAAATAATGGAAAGCAGAGCTGATTCCATTGAAAAATACTCTAAGAAAATACTTGCGGAAGCCCAACAAGGGGCCAGGACAATAAAAAAGGAGGCCTCGCTTCAGGCCAAGGATGCTCTTTATCAAATGAAAGTTGAATTTGAGAAGGAAACGAAAGAAAAAAGAGTTCAGTTATCAACCCAGGAAAAACGTCTGTTTTACAAAGAAGAAAATTTAGACAAAAAAATTGAACAGTTTGAAAAGAGAGAAGAAAACATTGCTGAGAGAGAAAGGGACATTAACAAAACTAATCAGGAGTTAAGTAGAAAGAAAAGCGAATATGAACGTCTTATCGAAGATCAGAGGAAGCAGTTAGAAAAATTGGCAAGCATCTCTAGTGAGGAGGCAAAACAGCTCTTAATTAAATCTATGGAATTGGAAGCAAAACATGATGCTGCAAAAATTATGCGAAGGATTGAAAATGAGGGAAGAGCCAAAGCTGACAGGAAAAGTCAGGAAATTATCGCATTATCTATAAAAAGATATGCCGGAGATTATACGGCTGAAAAGACTGTTTCTGTTGTTAACCTTCCAAACGAAGAGATGAAAGGGAGGATCATTGGGAGAGAAGGCAGAAATATTCGTGCAATTGAAGCAGCTACAGGAATAGATCTTATTATTGATGATACCCCAGAGGCCGTTATTTTATCCGGGTTCAACCCGGTGAGGAGAGAAGTCGCCAAGATCTCTTTAGAAAGGTTAATAGATGATGGGAGGATTCACCCTGCCAGGATAGAAGAAGTGGTTGCAAAAGTTAATAAGGAGATTGAATCAAGCATCAGAGAGGTAGGAGAACAGACGACATTTGATGTAGGAGTCCACGGGATTAATCAAGAACTTGTCAACCTTATTGGTAGGTTAAAATACCGTACGAGTTATGCACAAAATGTGCTTCAGCATTCAAGGGAGGTAAGCTTTCTATGCGGCATTATGGCAGCTGAGCTTGGATTAAATATGAAACAAGCCAAGAGAGCCGGACTTCTCCATGATATTGGCAAGGCAGTAGATCATGAAGTTGAAGGGCCTCATGCGATTATAGGGGCCGAACTGGCCAAGAAATATGGTGAATCGAGTCAAGTGGTTCATGCTATTCACGCTCACCATGAGGAGATCCAACCTGAGTCGGTTTTGGATATTCTGGTTCAGGCAGCAGACACCTTGTCTGGCGCAAGGCCAGGAGCGCGCCAAGAAATGCTTGAGTCCTATATTAAGAGGCTGGAAGAACTCGAAAATATTGCTCAGTCCTTTCCTGGAGTCAATAAGTCCTATGCTATTCAGGCAGGTAGAGAGATACGTATTATGGTTGAAGGAAAGATCGTCAGTGACGATCAGTCCTTTATCCTTTGCAAGGATATTGCAAATAAGATAGAAAAAGATCTTAGCTATCCAGGTCAGGTAAAGGTGACAGTAATTCGTGAAACTAGGGCCGTGGAATATGCCAAGTAGAAAGTGTTTAAGTCGTACCCATCAGTTTTCAGCTACCCCATGCTAATCAAACATTTAACCAGAATGCCCCCAAGGCATTCGAATTTGGACAGTATAGATAGCATTTCCTCGATTCAGGCAGTTTGCTAATCTACAATTTCTATCCCATCGGAGTATAATGGAATTATACCTCAAAATATAACCTTTTTGTGACTTATTTTTTTTATGGCTAAAGGAGATTATGCATGGCTGACGTCTGGAACAATAAGATAGAAACACTATCGAAATATAAGGCCAATACCCTTCGCATAAAGAACTTAATTAAAGGCCTTTTTATTTCTGACTTTTTAAATTATGATTAACCTATGTCTCAAGAGAAAAAAACAGTCTACCTTTTAGATGGCACTTCATACATACATAGATCATACCACGCTATAAGAAACCTCTCCAATTCGAAAGGTTTTCCCACAAATGCCATTTTCGGCTTCACTAAGATGGTTCTGAAGCTTCTGGCTGAAAAAAATCCAAGATATCTTGCCATTGCCTTTGATACCAAAGGGCCCACATTCAGACATAAGATATACGAATATTACAAGGCCAATCGTCCTCCAATGCCTGAAGATATGGCTGTACAAATCCCTGTCATCAGATCCATCATAAAAAACCTTAATATAAAACTAATAGAAAAAGAGGGGTATGAGGCGGATGACGTTATTGGCACTCTAGCCAGGATCAGCGAAGAAAAAGGCTATAATGTAATTATACTGAGCGGAGACAAAGATTTCAGACAGATGATTACGCCAAGAACATCCATATTGGATACCATGAAAGACACATTTACAGATTATGCATCCTTGAAACAAACATATGGGTTCGAGCCAAAAAAGTTCATTGATGTTATGGGCCTTTCAGGCGATAGCACTGACAATATCCCTGGTGTTCCAGGTGTGGGAGAGAAGACAGCTGTTGATCTCATCAGGGATTTTGGATCCTTTGAAAATATCTTTACTCATGTGGAAGAAATAAAGAAAAAAAAATTGAAACAAAATCTAAAGGAATTCAGGCATCACGCCCTTTTAAGTAGAAAACTGGTCACCATCGATAGCTTTGTGCCTCTTGAGGATGATGTTGAGCAACTTAAAGTAGGCACACCCAAAAGTGAAGAACTTGCAAAAAAATTCAGGGAGTATGAGTTCAGAGGATTGTGGGGGCAATTTGCTTTAAGAAAAGATGTAACAAAAGAGTACAACATGTGTCTTTCAAAGGATATTTTAAGTGCATTAATTGAGCAGATCAAGGAAAAAGGTATAGTTTCAATCGATACAGAGACTACAAGCAAGAACCCCCTCCAAGCCAAGCTTGTCAGTATATCCTTTTCCTGTGAGGAGAAAAAGGGATATTACTTGCCTTTTGCCCATTTCTATTCAGGTGTTCCGCCTCAGCTTAACATGTCTGAATCACTCGAAACCTTACGGGGGGTCTTGGAAGATGAACGAATAGCCAAGGTTGGCCAGAACATCAAATATGACGCAGAAGTGCTTAAGCTTCACGGAGTTACACTTAGAGGAATCCATTTTGATACTATGATTGCTTCCTATATTATCAATCCTAGTCTTAGGCAGCATAACCTTGATTATCTCGCACAGTACTATTTAAATCATAAAATGATCAGTTATCAGGAGGTTGTTGGAAAGGGCAAAAATGCGTGCAATTTTTCAGAAGTAGAAGTGGAAAAGGCTATGGCCTATTCCTGTGAAGATGCAGATATAACCCTTAGATTGATGAAAATTCTCAAGGACAAGCTGAAATCTGATAAAAACGAGGCCCTTTTTTATGATCTGGAGATGAAATTATTGCCTGTCCTGATGGATATGGAAATGACCGGCATTAAAATCAATATCCCGTTCTTTAAAAAGACATCTGACCAATTTCTTAATCGCATGAAAGAGATCGAAAGAGAGATTTTTGATGAGGCAGGTATAGAGTTCAACATCAATTCTCCGCAGCAGTTAGGCTATGTGCTTTTCGAAAAACTTCAGCTTCCAGTTCAGAAAAAAACTTCCAAGACCAAAAAATACTCTACAGATGTAAAAGTCCTGAAAAAACTTACTGCCTTTCCCAACAAAACACCAGAACTGGTACTACATTACAGGACGCTTTCAAAGCTCAGATCCACTTATCTTGATGCCCTTGTAAAAATGGTAGACCCATCCACAGGTAGAGTACACACTTCGTACAACCAGACGGTTGCTGCAACTGGAAGACTAAGCAGTAGCGACCCAAATCTTCAGAACATTCCAATTCGTGGAGAAGACGGTCGAGAGATCCGAAAGGGTTTTGTATCGGAAGATAGACATTATCTGGTGTCCGCAGACTACAGTCAAATAGAACTCAGGGTCTTTGCTCACTATTCTAAGGACGAGGCATTTATTAAGGCATTTAAACAAAATGAAGATATTCACACCCGTACTGCCGCTGAAATTTTTGAGGTGGAAAGCCATACGGTAACCCCTGAAATGAGACGAATTGCTAAGGCTGTCAACTTTGGCATAATATATGGGATGGGCGCGCGGAAGCTGGGAGAGGAATTAGGAATCGATTTTAAGACAGCTAAAAAATACATATCTGTCTATTATGAAAGATATCAGGGGGTGGCAAGATACAGGCAAGAAATGATTGAAACAGCTCAGAACAATGGATATGTATCTACGCTTCTTAACAGGAGACGGTATTTGCCGGATATAAAACATAGTAATAATGTTATTAGAGCCGAGGCAGAACGTATGGCTATTAATACACCCATACAAGGTACGGCCGCGGACCTAATCAAAATGACGATGATAAATATCTACAGACAGCTAAATCAGAAAGGCTTCAGGTCCAAGATGCTCCTTCAGGTTCATGATGAGCTTGTTTTTGAGATACCTGAGGAAGAATTGGATACTGTTATTCCCATGATCAAGGATGAAATGGAAAGGGTTTACGCATTAAGAGTGCCACTTAAGGTGGATATCAGTATTGGTAGAAACTGGGAAGAAGCCCATTAAAATTACCCAAGGAGCCTAAAAACTATGTCATATGTCTTTGGACCTGTTCCATCAAGACGATTAGGACTATCACTGGGGATTGATCTGATTCCTCCAAAGACCTGCACTTTTGATTGTTTATATTGTCAGGTGGGAAGGACTACATCCAAGACCCTGGAGCCAAAGTCTTTCGTCCCTATTCGTGAAGTTGTTGCGGAAATTAAAACTAAAATTCTCAATAACGTACCTGATGCAATCACCCTCGCTGGTTCAGGTGAACCCACGCTCAACTCCGAAATCGATCAAGTTATTGCCTCCATCAAAGAGATAACCGAAACAAAGGTAGCTCTTTTGACGAACGGGTCCCTTTTATGGAAAGAAGAGGTCAGACAGCGTGTTATTAATGCCGATATTATCATGCCAACACTATCTTCTGCTTTTGATCATACCTTCAGAAAAATTCATAGGCCTGACCCAGAGCTTGATTTTGCCACTATAATTAATGGCCTGAAGATGTTGCGACAAGATTACAAGGGCCAAATATTTCTCGAGCTGGTCTTTTTGGCAGGGATCAATGACACAAAAAGGGAAGTGGAAGCTCTAAAAAATTTAGTCGAACAAATATCTCCTGAAAGAATACATCTCAACACAATTGTACGTCCACCAGCAAATACAAGGGCCATATCACTTGACAGAAAAAGATTGGAAGATATAGAAGAATTTTTTGGCAGTAAAGCAGAAATAATAGCTGATATTCCTGTTAAAATTAGGAAAAGGAAAGAGTGTTCCTTAATTAGCGTCCTTTTAGATATGATGAAAAGGAGACCTCTAAGACAAATCGATATTGCAAATTCTTTAGGGTTATCTATAGAGGAAGCAGAGGAACTCATTAAAGGTCTGCTTATCAAAGGATATATTCGCAGACAAAATCATTCCGGAGAAATTTATTTTATGAACAATGAATAAACAATCCATCAAAGGAAAAAATTTGCCTTCAAATTCTGATCAATTCTATGTCGGCATTGATGCCGGATCCATTAGCCTGAATTGTATAATTATAAATAAGGAAAGGAAGGTTGTCTATGAATCTCCTTACAATCGCCACCTTGGAAAGGTGGAAGAGGGGATCTTGGCCCTTATTCAAGACCTATATAAAAAATTCGGAGAGGACAGGATTCGGTCTATCTCCTTTACAGGAAACCACGGAAAAAAGTTTGGTGAAAAATCAAGGACTTTTTTCGAATTCGAGACCATCAGCCAAGTCCTGGGCGCTCTATTTACAAATCCGAAGGCAAGAACCATAATTAGTATGGGAGGACAAGATACGGCCCTTTTACAAATCAATCACCACGATGGAAACTGGGAACTGGAGTATTTCAATACAAATGGCCCCTGTGCATCTGGCACTGGATCCTTTATTGATCAGCAGGCCCAGAGGCTGGCCACTTCGATATATTCCAGAAAAATGGACACATCACAGGTTCAGATTGACAATATTTTAGCTGACTTTATCAAACTTGGTTTACAGAGCCAGAAGCCTGCCAATGTGGCATGCAGATGCACCGTATTTACGAAGTCCGACATGATTCACCTCCAAAACAAGGGTGAGAAGCTTGAGGACATCATTTATGGACTGCACGTTGGAAATGCAAGAAACTACATAAGCACAATTGTCTCCAATCGCGTGCTTAAAGATCCCATTATCTTTATCGGTGGACTCTCATTGAACGATCTCCAGATTAAGGCATTTAAAAGCTATTTTCCAAGTTTGATTGTACCTCCATATAACACATCAACAGGGGCCTTAGGAGTGGCATTGCAGGCCCTTGAATCAAGCAGAGAAGACCATTTGGATCTGGAAAGTTTAAGGTCCACAATATCAAACTACGAAGTTTCGATCCCAACAGCCCCAAAATTATTGCTGCGAAAAACGGCCTTTTCAAAGACCAACGAGATTCTTCAAAAATCCTCACCTAATAAGATCAACGCATATCTCGGTGTAGACATAGGATCAACTACTACAAAATACGCCATTATCAACGAAGACCATGAAATTGTTCATAAGAATTATGTGCCCACTCAGGGTAAGCCCATAGAAGTCACCCAAAGTCTTTTGAAGTATATGCGTGATAATGTGGGAAAAGATATTGAAATTTTAGGTGCCGCAACTACTGGTTCTGGTAGGAACGTGGTTGGAGATTTTCTCAATGTAGACCTGATCATTGACGAAATAACTGCTCATGCAAGAGGTGCAGTGGAGATAGACCCTAATGTGGACACCATCTTCGAAATCGGGGGGCAGGATTCGAAATATATCTATATTTCCAATACCTATCCTTTAGATTTTGACATGAACAAAGTCTGCGCCGCAGGCACGGGTAGTTTTTTACATGAGCTGGCTAATAAATATGGGATCAATATTGTACAGGAGTTTCAAGAGATTGCCCTCTCATCTTCTATGCCTGTCAAACTGGCTGAAAGGTGCACAGTATTTATGGAATCAGATCTTGTGTCTTATCACCAGAAAGGGGCAGAAAAAAATGATTTGATAGCTGGATTGTGTTATGCCATCGTCCATAACTATCTAAACCGTGTAGTGGGAAAACGTAAAATTGGGAAAAGGATTATGTTCTTGGGAGGGCCATCGCTGAATAAAGGAGTAGTTGCTGCCTTTGAAAATATACTCGGACGTGCTCTCATTGTCCCTGCACATAGAGAAGTATTAGGTGCATTTGGCGCTGCTATTAGCGTTCAGGAAAAAATGCACTTGGAGAACAAAAATGAAAGCACCTTTAGAAGTTTGGAAAGCACAATAAACGACCAGATGAAATATATTCAAAAGACCTGTCGTGCGGACCCTAACTGCCATAATCAATGTAAATTGAAAATTTATGACTTTGACGGTCGTCATAGTATTTGGGGCGGTGAGTGCGGTCGTTATGATTTAGTAAGAAGCAGAGGATCTAAGAAAGAAAATTTCTTTGAACTAAGACAAAGGCTCTGGCAGACGTATATGGAAGGTTTATATAAGGAATTAAGGAATAAATCCATAATGGAGGTGGACAATAGACCTACTGTGGGCATGCAAAGATCCCTTTATGGACATCAGACCAGTATCTTGTGGGCCCATTTTTTTGACAAACTCGGATTTAGACTTGTCCTGACCCCTGCTACTAACACGCTTATATCAAGGGCTGGGATAGAAACAATGACAGCCGAGACCTGTTACCCTGTGAAGGTATCCCACGGGCACATAAAAGAATTGATGGGGAAGACGAGATATCTTTTTCTGCCCAGTATTATTGACATGCCCACGCCCAAACCTTCTGAAACTGGTTATTATTGCCCCATGGTCCAGGCCAATTCTTTTATGGTCCGAATAGCCCTCGGAATAGATCCGTCATCTATTTTAAGTCCGGTCATTCATTTAAAATATGACCCAGATACCCTTGCTTGGGAGATCTCCGAGCAAATAAAGTCGAAGCTTGGTGTGAGCAACACTAATATAAAAAAGGCCCTCTATCATGCCTTGGAAAGGCAAAATCAGTTTGTTAAGGAGCTTTCCAAGAAAGGAAACGAGGTCCTTAAAGGTCAAAATCCAGATGAACCAATTGTGATTGTGACTGGTCGCCCCTATAACCTTTATGATGAGAGATTGAATTTGAGGCTTGGCCAGAACTTGGCCAAGATAGGTGTAATTGCACTGCCAATGGATCTTATTGACGTATCTTCAGTTGATCTTGAGGATTTCCCCTCCATGTATTGGGGCCTTGGCGCTCAGATATTGAGGACTGCCAAAGTTATTAAAAATCACTCAAGATATTTTGGCCTCCACTTGACAAATTTTAGCTGTGGAGCGGATTCCTTTATCGAGCATTTTTACAAACATATTATGGGAGACAAGGCATACCTGATTCTTGAGTTGGATGAACACAGTGCTGTTGCCGGGGTAATGACCAGGCTTGAGGCATACAGAAACGTAATAGAAAATACAATGCAAAGGCTGCAATCAAATTTGAAACCGGACTTAAGGGTAGCTAATTAGAGGGAGAATATTACCTAAAGAAATGGAATCAAGTAAGGTCGTAAGTTTTCAGTCCTTAACCGAAACCGTGGGCAAATTTATTCTCACGAATAAGACCTTTCTAATTCCCGAGATGAACAGGATAGGGACTCATCTTCTCGCAGCAACATTTCGGGGGTTTGATATCAATGCAAAGGTCATGGATACATACAAAGGACTTGATCTTGGAAATGAATACACTTCTGGAAAAGAATGCTATCCTTGCCAGATCACTACCGGAGATATCCTCTACTTCCTCAGAAAAGAAAAAGAAAAATTAGGTAATTCCTTTAATGCAGAAGACTATGTGTACTTCATGCCTGAGGCGGACGGGCCATGCCGTTTCGGTATGTACAACAAATACCAGCGAATTGTCCTGGATTCTTTCCCCGAACTAACTAGAGTGAAAATTGGTACCCTAACCACAAAGGATGGATATTCCTTAGCCGGTATGATTGAGAAGGAAAAAGTCAGAGATTTCCGAAAAATTGCCTATTTTTCTGTAGTAGCAGCAGATATACTTGACCGATTACTTTGGAGAATCAGACCTTATGAAAAAGCGGCTGGGATAACCGATAAATTTATCGAGGAATCAATACATTTCATGGAAGATGCCTTTGAAACCAATAGTCCTAATTTAGGGTTTGATAAAATTTTTAATAGACTAAAAAATGTCATTGATGAAGGAAAATCAATTATTGACCCTCGCATCCCGCCCAAACCTCTAATCGGGATTGTGGGTGAGATTTATCTTAGGACACATGTCCATGCAAATCAGGATGTGATCAGAATTTTGGAAAAGTATGGGGCTGAGGTGGTGAATGCATCTATTGCTGAATGGGTGAATTATACTACCTATGATAGACTAAGAGATGCCAAAATAGGGTTTTGGTTGAATATGAAACAGCTCCACCTGGGTTCCATTATAAAGTATCTAAAACAAGTCCTCGGTTATAGGAGTGACCTATTTTATCAAGAGTTTACACAGAAGAAGGTTTATAAGAAAGTTAGATCCATCATTAATATAGCCAAAGACCATAAATTGGCGCATTTAGAAAATATATTAAAAAAAAGGGACATATATAGTTTCGATGTTGGCACAGAGGCCTGTTTGAGCATTCCTGGGATTATTGAATATGCCAAGGAAGGATTCAACGGCGTGATAAATGTTTATCCTTTTACCTGCATGCCTAGTACGATAACCTCTGCTATCGTAAAACCTCTTATGAACGAACTGGGGATTCCATATCTTGATACACCGTACGACTCAAGCTTCCAACCTGGTAGGGAAGCGGCTATTCGTACTTTTATGTATCAGGCGTATCAGCATTTCATACAGCATGGGAGAAAGGCGAATTAGCCATCTAAAACTAAAGATATCAACAGCCTATATCAAGTTTTTGCAACAAAGTATGATGCAAAAGATTAGTAATGGTGTATAATGGTCACAGGATATTCAATAAAACAAGGAAGAAATAATTTTTTCTATCCAGAATTGCTCCGAATCAAAAAAAGCGACGATTTGCAAACAATCGTCGATTTGGGGCCGGGCTTCATAAGTAAATTTCAAATTTGACTATTGACGACAGAAAGAGGAGCTGAAGCATATAATGACAACAAAAATGCTCATAAATGCTGTGGAGGCAGAGGAGTATAGGGTAGCAATCATCAAGGATGGACTACTGGACGGATTTCATATTGAAACCTCCACAACAGAGCAGAAGATTGGAAACATTTACAAAGGAATTGTTGAACGAATAGAGCCAAGTCTACAGGCCTGCTTTGTCAATTTTGGGGATATTAAAAATGGGTTCTTGCAGGCAAGTGATATTCATCCGGAATACTATTTGGATTACAACGGAAAGTCAAAGGATCAGCCCCCACCCCCAATTCAAAAAGTCTTAAAAAAGAGGCAGGAACTCCTTGTTCAGATTACAAAGGACATGCAGGGACATAAGGGAGCTCAATTGACTACATATCTGTCATTAGCCAGTCGACTCCTAGTTTTAATGCCGGGTAGCACTGGGGGGATCTCAAGAAAAATCGAGGATGAAAAAGAGCGCCTTAGAATCAAATCTATCATGAATCAGCTCAAGCTTCCAGAAGGAATCGGATACATTGCCAGAACATCTGCCCAAAAAAAGAGCAAAAGAGACATTTCCAGAGACCTCAATCGTATTTTGAGAATGTGGAAAGAGATAAGGAAAAGGGTTGCAAAGGCATCTCCTTTCTCCCTTATTCATAAGGAACAGGATATTTGTCTTCGTACACTTAGAGATTATTTTACCAGTGAAATAACTGAGGTGCTAGTTGATGACAAAGAAACCTTCGCCAAAGTAAAAGACTACATGAAAATCATCTCCCCCAGGCATCGGGGAAGGGTTAAACTCTATAAGGGCAAACAACCAATTTTTGCCAATTATGAAATCGAGGAACAGATAGAAACAATATACAGCAATAAAGTGCCCCTGAAGTCAGGAGGTTCCATTGTAATCGACCCCACTGAGGCATTAATTTCTATTGACGTAAACTCTGGACGCGGAAGAATTGGAAATAACATAGAAATTAACGCCTTTAAAACGAATCTCGAAGCTGTATCGGAAATCGCCCGTCAGCTTCGTTTAAGAGATATAGGTGGCCTTGTGGTTATTGATTTTATTGATATGAAAGATAGAAAACATATAAGAGAAATAGAGAAATTGATACGTGAAGAAACTAAAAAGGACCGGGCCAAAATAGACATGTCAAACATATCAAAATTTGGCATTCTCGAACTCTCAAGACAGCGATTGCGTCCTTCCGTTGAGTCCAGAAGTTACCAGACATGCCATTACTGCCAGGGAAGGGGCCTTATTCCATCTGTAGAATCTGCTTCTGTATCTCTATTACGTCAAATTTGGATGGGCCTCTCAAGAAAGGAGACCACACAAGTGAAAGGTATGTTGCCTGTAGAAGTGGCTACCTACCTACAGAACAAAAAGAGGAAGGAGCTTGCCCAACTTGAATCACGATATGGGGCAAGTATAGTCTTGCAAGGTGACCCCTCTCTTCCCCCTGGAAATGGAAAATTAGAATTCTTAAATGAGAATGATAACTAAAAAATTACTTCAATTCATAACCTTAATTCTTTTGCTAATATCTTCTGCTGCTTTCTTTGTCATCTCTATCAAGGCCCTCATTTTATCATCATTCAGGCTCGTCCTAAATCCTACAACCCAAACGGCAGATATAAGATACCTCTCTCTCTTAATTGGTGAGACTACGGCCCGGACTCCGAGGATGTACTCCTCATAATCAGTAGCATACCCCTTTTCTCTCACACGCCTTATTTCCTGAAGATACTCCTCCAGGTCTATAATAGTGTTTTCAGTATACCTGGTAAGCCTCTTTTTCCTGATAATCTCTACGGCCTTCTCCTCCTCCATACCTGCCAGAAAAACCTTTCCTATTGCACCTGCCAGGAGGGGCATTGTTGTGCCTATAGGGGAAGTGATCTTAAGATCCTGCCTTGACTCAACTATATCCAGAATTGTCACGCGATCGCCGTTCAAAACACCCAAAAAGACCGATTCTTGTGTCTTCTCCATCAGTTCTTCCATGACTGGCCTCGCTAGATCTTTTAGATCAATCTGAGAATAGGCCAACCTTCCAAGTTCGAAGAGACTGAAACCCAATGTATACCTCTTTGTCAAAGGATCCCGCATGACGGCCCCCAACTCCTCTAAGGCCGAGGTTATTCCATGGATAGTACTTTTGCTAATTCCCAGCTCTTTTGATAGCTCACTTATCCCCACTCCATGGTCAGTTCGGGAGATAAGTCTGAGAATTTGAAACGCCTTTTTTACAGTAGGAGCTCGATATCCTTCAGTCATGGTTCACCATAATGAACAAGTTAATTTATTTTACGCCTTTTCAGATCAGTTGTCAATATCTATTTATGTCAATATTGACATAACCTATTGCAAATGTTATTTTTTCTCTTGACAAAGAAATGGAATATGATATTTTACCCTTCATATTACGTTCATAATAATGAACTTGAAACCCAATAATAAAAAGTCGTGTTTGTTATAGGTTTATCTATTGGAGGATAAGGCAGCATGGATTTTTATTCCTTTGTAGAGGGGCCTTTAGTGTGGATTGCCTTTCTCATATTAATTGCCGGGATAATAACTAGGTTAGCCTTGTTCTTTTCTGCAATTGTAAAAAACAGTGCGGATAAAGACTTCACATGGGGTTATAATTTAAGTACATTTGGGCGTTTCTTTTTACCTTTTCACAGAGCAGTCACAAAGAAACCCATTTACGCAATACTTCGCTACATATTCCACCTTTGCCTGATTGTTGTTCCCATCTGGCTAAGCGGGCATATCATTTTATGGAGCGAATCAAGGTTTGAATGGGAATGGACTGCACTCCCGGACGTATGGGCTGATTGGATGACACTTCTTGTCCTAGGCCTTGCTGTTTATTTTTTAATAAGGCATATTATATTCTCGGACATTCGCCTTAACTCTTCAAAATCAGACTACTTTCTAATAGTGATAACAGCTTTGCCTTTTATGACCGGATACTTCTTGACACATGGCAGTTTGGACTCCATAACTATCTTGGGAGATAACATGGGTGTCATTCATATGGTAAGCGGAGAAGCTATGATAATTATGGTGGCCTTTCTCTTTTATAGAACCCGGCTTAATAAGGAAAAATGCATCGGTTGCACCGCATGTGAATTGAGTTGTCCAACAGGAACGCTTGAATCTGAGGATGAAAAAAATTTGCGTATTTTTACTTACTCCCATTATCAATGTATCTGTTGTGGGGCATGCGTAAATACCTGCCCTGAAAATGCTGCGGATTTGAGACATGAGATAAGTTTAAGAAAATTTTTTCAGGTAGCTCCAAAGCAAGAGATAAGATCAGTAGAACTTAAGGCTTGCGAAAGATGTGGCGCTTTTTTTATGCCTGAACCTCAGTTAGATAAAATTGGCCAAACATTTACAGATGACTACATGTATTTCTGTGGCAGGTGCAGAAAGGTCAATATTGGAAACGTTTTATATCAGTTGTCTCCCTGGCACAGAAAAGCACATGCTCAGCCTCCAAGTCATTAAAGTGCCTTTGAGGCAAAATGTCCGAATAATCACTGTATTTCTTGAAATTTTTTAAGACAGGAAGGAGGTAATTATGGAACTTAATAAGGAAAAGATGTCAGGAGCCGAGGAACTGCGCAAGACTCGGACCTATGGCAAGTTCAGATGCCATAATCCTTCATGCATGGAAAGGATTCAGCCTGAGAAGGGGAAAAAGACCGCTAAATGTCCCACATGCGGTATGGAATATCGGGTACATTGGGTCAACCCAAATCTCCCTCGTATCAGGGGACCGGTTTGGGATGTAAATCGGAAATTAGCTGAAGAGGCCTTGGCAAAAAAGACATTAGCAGCAGGCAAAAAAGAAACGAAAAAGGAGGGAAAATAACATGGCATTAGACAGGAAAATTGCATATATTGATCTCTCCACCGGCAAGATCGAAACCAAGCCGATTCCTTTGGAGGTGCGGAAGAAATTCTTAGGTGGGAGAGGATTGGATGCCTATTTGCTCTATAATCATACAGAACAGGACTGTGACCCGCTCGGCCCGGATAACACTCTAATGATGAGCGGAGGAATACTTGCTGGCACATGTGCCTCGGCAACAGCCAGAACACATGTAATGGCCAAGTCCCCACTTACGGGAATGCTTGGCAGCGCCAATATGGGTGGATTTTTTGCCCCCGAGCTAGCCTGGGCAGGCTTCCATCACTTGGTAATAAAGGGGAAGGCAAAGAACCCTGTATATATCTGGATTCACAACGGTGAAATAGAGATACGAGATGCCGGCAATATATGGGGTAAAATGGTCCCTGAAACACAATGGGCCATAAGGGAGGATCTTGGTGATGAAGACGTCAAATGTGCCGTATGTGGACCGGCCGGTGAAAATCTTGTGAGGTTCGCCAATGTGATGACAGGCATCAAGAATTCCGCCGGCAGAACCGGTATGGGGTGCGTCATGGGCTCTAAAAACCTGAAAGCCGTAGCTGCCAGGGGTACCATGGATATTAAAATAGCCCATCCCATAGAAGCTCTCGAATATAATAAACGATTTATTGATCAGATTACAAGCGCCAAGGTCAATCAAACCCAGGGAGCGCTCGGAACCCCATTCATCTGGGGAGCCACCAATTCCTGGGGTGGTATAAGGTGCAGAAATTTCCAATATAACCAGTGTGAGTATGCAGACGATATCGAACCTGAGAGGCTTGACGAGATCTGTACAGAAACCATGGGGCCGTATCATATGACCGGTTGTTTTGGTTGCCAGGTTCATTGCCGTGCCCAGTATAAGATCCCTTCAGGGCCTTATGCCGGGAAATATGACGAAGGGCCGGAATACACGTCTCAGGGCGCCTTTGGTGGAGAGCCGGACTGTAAGAATGCAGTAACAATCTTAACCGGTAATCATCTTGTCGACCAGTATGGGATGGATAACCTGGAAACCGGCAGTATTATCTCCTGGGCCATGGAGCTTTATGAATTAGGAATTCTTACCAGTAAAGATACCGATGGCCTGGATTTATGTTTCGGTAATGACGAAGCGCTCCTCGAGATGATTGACCGAATTTGCTATAGAAAGGGCTGGCTTGGTGATACCTTGGCTGACGGAGGAATCCAGGCATCAGATAAGATCGGAAAAAATTCATTTGACTATCTTATTCAGGTAAAAGGCTTGAGCAATTTGCACTCTGACGAGAGGGCAACTCCGGCGTTGGCCCTTAATATTGCTACTGCATCTAGAGGTTCCGACCACCTGAGAAGCAGGCCTGCCATTGATCTGTACCATTTACCAGAGGAGGTACTTAGGAGGATATACAGCAACCCCGTTCCCTATGACGGGCCATTGAGTTCGGAGCACACTGCCTATGATGGTAAGCCCTGGCAAGTCTTCTGGCATGAAAATTGTTACATGGGAGTTGATTGCCTTGGAATCTGCAAATATCACACTGTATTTCTTGGTGCAACGCTCCCCAACTTTGAGGACTGGAGTAAAGTGCTCCATTACAATACCGGCCTCGAGATGACGCCAACGGAAATCTGGGATGTGGCAGAAAGATGTAACATGATCGAGAGGCTCTTTAATATCAGAGAAGGACTTACAAGGGACGATCTGCAAAAAGGTGATATGCTCAATCACCGTTACTTTGATGAACCCTGCACGCGCGGCGCGCTAGACGTCATTGGCAAATACATAGACAAGGAGAAGTTCATCAAAATGATCGATGAGTTGTATGGATTCAAAGGCTTAGATGAAAACGGCGTTCCCAAGCCAGAGACTCTTGAAAGGCTTGGATTGGATAAAGAGCCGTCCCATATGCTTTAATTTAGTTGAAAGGAGAAAATCAATGGCTAAAGTCCTTATGATAAATTACGAAAAATGCACTGGATGCCGCTTGTGTGAGCTGGTTTGTTCTGTCTTTCATGAACAGGTTTCTAACCCTTCACGAAGCCGTATCAAAGTCATAAAGTGGGAATCGGAGGGTCTGTATATTCCCATGTCCTGTCAGCAATGTGAGGATGCCCCATGCATGAAGGTCTGCCCTGTAAAGGCCATTTCTTGTGATGAGGCCCTGGGTTATATGAAGGTTGACTATGATGTGTGTATTGGTTGCCGCTCGTGTGTGGCAGTGTGTCCATTCGGCGCCATGAGTTTTGATGTCATAGACAAAAAGGTCTTCAAATGCGACCTCTGTGAAGGTGAACCTCAATGTGTCAGGTTCTGTGACGAAAAAGCCGTGGACTATGTTGAAGGTGAACGGCTCAGCATATTCAAGAAAAGAGCTGCAGCTACAAGGCTCTCTGTTGCAGGAAAAGAGGCTGCGGTCTTACAAGAGGTGATGTAATTATACATATCGGAATTTAAACAACTTCATTCAAATAGTAGGCAGTAGGGGCTCCACAAAATGTTGGCCCTTACTGCCTATTCCTTGCTGCTTGCTTGGATTTTTCCTTATCTCTATCCTCCGGCAAGCATGAATGTCACAAATATTTCATCTCCATCCTTAACCGCCTTTGCCAACTCGTCTGGGTAGGCGCTTTCCATATTAATATAAATTTCAACGATATTGCGTAACTTTCTATTCTTTTCAAAAATTTCTTTCTCAATGCCAGGGAACTGCCTAACCAGGTGGTCAAGGCACTCACCGACCGTACTCCCATTAACCTCGACTACTTCTAATCCATTGGTAAATTGACGATGAGTCTTATGAATATGCACCTTGATACTCACAACTTACTCCTTTCACATCAACTGCCCGCAATGTTCACAATTCGGGTTTTTTCTGACTTTTAATTCTGTGAATTTCAGGCTTAACCCGTTATAAATTCATAAATGTCCGGAATCCCGGACAGAAAAACCCTGCATTCCCTGCATATCTT
>CAYRFN010000010.1:0-52122 GCA_964423495.1 uncultured Desulfobacteraceae bacterium | reverse complement strand
CCGTAGCGCAGTGATGTCCCTTCGGCCTTGCAGTTGACGTCTCGTTTTTGAAAAAAGAGTCCCATGTTCTGCCATGGCTAAACTGCGAATTTTTTAAAAGAGAGTCCCATGTCCTTCTAAATGCGAAGCCTTTTGAACGTTACCAAATAATTAAGTATGGTTCGAGAAGATAGCTATTCATCTTTAAGTACCAGAGGTATCCCAGCTATTACCATAACAACTTTTCGCGCGGTTCTAACGATTTCTTGATTTAACGAGCCTGCCACGTCCCTATAGACACGAGCCAAATCATTATCAGGTACGATTCCCATACCCACCTCATTGCTTACAACTACTATTACTCCCTTCGCCTTTGCCAGCTGTTCAACAAATTTATCAACAAATTCATTAATAGGTTGACGGGACTCACCGTACTTCATGAAAAGATTACTTATCCATAGGGTTAGACAATCAAGAAGGATAACCGTCTCTTCGCTGTCAAACTTACTCATTTTATCAACAATTTCTATCGGCTCCTCGATTGTTCCCCAATCCCCTCCGCGCTCTTCCTTATGCCGCCGAATCCTTTCTTTCATCTCATTATCAAGGGCCTGGGCCGTGGCAATGAATATCTTTTTTCTTGCTATTTCATTACATATATCGAGAGAGATCCTGCTCTTTCCGCTCTTTGCTCCACCCATAACCAGAACGACCCCTTTATCCAGGCTTTTTTTAAACATTTTGACCCCCTTCAATCACTTTCCGAACGATCTTCCCCACATCACAATATTGCTCAAAGTGATCTGCCAGGCGGTCATATTGGTGAAACCTTGAGAGTCTGCCCTGTCTTGGTACTCTACTCTTGAGCCCCTTGGCCTTCCTGATGGAGTTTAAAAACTCACCCCTAAAACCCGGGGTATCCAGTATCCCGTGGACGTAAGTACCCGCAATCTGGCCTCTTTTTATGGTCCAGCCATCATCCCATGTGCTTTTATCCCCCGGCAGGTGAATCCTTAGGAATGGTTCTCCACTGCGGCTCAAGGCCTTGGTTTGGCCCATATGAATCTCATAGCCCCTGACCCTCTTTCCGTCCATCAAACAGGTACCTATGACTTTACGCACCACCTTTTCCTTTTCAAGAGAGGTTTCTATGGGAAGGAGGTTGAGTCCTCTGACCTCTTTTCTATCCGATTCCACCCCGTATGGATCCCTGATCCTCTCTCCCAGAAGCTGATACCCTCCACAGATACCGAGGATCCTTCCTCCTCCATTTACAAACCTCCCAAAGACCCTTTTCCAGCCGGCCCGGTCCAGCCAGAGGGCATCTTCCATCACATTCTTCGTGCCGGGCAGAATAATGCAGTCGTAGTCCTCTGAAAGCTCTCGGGGACGAAAAAGATAGTTGACCACCACGTCCGGCTCCAGTTCCAGTGCTTCGAGATCCGTGAAGTTGGAGATGGCCGGAAGCCTTAAGACCGCGATATTCACACTCTTCGGTCCTATAGGTCTTCGGGCCCATTTATCCTCCTGGACCACCACTGAATCTTCAGGATCGATGAGGATGTCCTGAAAAAAGGGGATCAGGCCCAGAATCGGTCTTGCCGTCTTCTTCTGAATATATTCAATCCCTGATGAGAAAATCCGCGGATCGCCTCGAAACTTGTTGATCAGAAATCCGATAGTCAGTTCCTTCTCTTTTCGGGTCATGAGGTGAAAACTGCCGACGAGCTGTGCAAAAACGCCTCCACGATCAATATCTGCAACAAGAACACAGCGCGCCCCTACCGTCCTTGCAAGCGGGAAATTTACCAGGTCGTTCTCCTTGAGATTCATCTCACAGCAGCTCCCTGCGCCTTCCATCACAATCAACTCATATTCTCCGGCCAGCCGGTTGAAAGACTCCATGACAACCTTTCTCAGTTTTGGTTTGAACTTATGGTAATCCATGGCCTCTATTTGCCCGAAGACCTTCCCTTGCACAATCACTTGGGAGCCCAGGCTGGTGGAAGGTTTAAGGAGGATGGGATTCATGTGCACTGAGGGTAGGATTCCGGCAGCCTCGGCCTGAACTACCTGTGCACGACCGATCTCGCCCCCTTCTACTGTGACATAGGAGTTGTTCGACATATTCTGGGCCTTGAAAGGGGCAACTCTGTAACCCATTCTCTTAAATATCCGGCAAAAGGCTGCTGTGGTAATTGATTTTCCCACATCGCTCCCGGTGCCCAGAAACATGATTGCTTTAGCCAATAATACTTACACCTCCAAAGGATTTATAGTATTCAATAACTTTCCCTATCGTGTCTTATGATAGAGTCCGTTGAGTAAAGAGTTTAGCGACATCCTTATAACGATAGGCATATTCTCAGAGTCTATAAGGTCAATCATATCTTTTATCTCTTTTTCGGCAATCTCTTCGGCCAGGGCCCTACACCAGAGGCCATAGGGGCCGAGATCATCAATGAGCCCTCTTTCATAACTGTCACTTAGGGCAAGGGAAGAAGTAATAAATGAGGCATACCTGGGTTGAAGAAGGATCTCTTCCAGGGCCTTTGCAAGATGGCTTTTTGTAATGCCGCATTCACAGTCATCCAATGAAATCAAACCTAAAACGCTTATCTTTCTATCCATAAGTCGCTGAAAGACATTGCGTTTGGCAATAACGCCATTCTGTTTATAAACGGCCTCCTGTACTCCCTCATACACGGCTTTCGCAATCAATTCCCCCATCTTTGTATGCCCACCGGCATTGTCAATCTCTTGCCCTTCCCCCTCCACCACGATTATGTTATCAGTCCCTGTCCCTGTTGCCTGATTAACCATTGAAGTAAAGCTACTCCTTATATCCATATCCATAAGGGCGGCGGTTTTGGCCTCTGTGGCGCTGATTATGCCCCTGGTCATTGCACGTGAGGTAAGGTGCATGTTGGGCAAGAGAATGATATTTATGGTCCCCGGTTCATAATATCTCCCCGTGTCCTTTGACATCCTGACCGCGTTGGATTTAATACCCGCTGTTACAAAGGCATAGACCTCCATCTCTTTGTGACGTTTCCGTTTCACAGAGAGATTGTCCATATCGGCCCCTGTCAATAAACCGCTGGTCTTTGCCTCGGATCTGCCAATGACTCTATATACCAGTCTTCTCAATCCCGGCAGACCCAGCTTATGGTTAAGGATCCAGCACGGAGTTGAGGAATAGTGGTTTGCAATTGATTCAATCCCTTTCCTGTACCCCTCCAGGGTAGATACTACCGACAGGGGTCTTTTAAAATCGATAAGTAAGGTCTTGTTCGGGAAATCCCTGATGCGGCTGTAAACGATTCGGGCATCCCGTACGTAATGAAATGGAACATCAAGGCTGCGGAATCCGGTTACACTGTCCCTAAGGATCTGCTCCTCTTGCTCTGAAAAATAATCTTCATATATTCTTGCTGACAACCATGACACAAAATCTCCTGTGTTGGTGGCAGCCCTGCAGGTCAGGTCACAGGGGAAATCAAATATCTTACCGGTCTTGACCGCCTCCACGTCTTTCCAGTCGGGTTGATTAAGAAAGCTTGCCACGGCCTCCCTGTCGCCTCCGCAGCCATATATCACTTGGGGATTGAAATGAATCCACTCCTTTCTGGTTACAGGCACCACATGCCCTCTTTTGTTTAAATAAGGAGGAATGCCGCCCGCCGCTCTTATCATTTCATTCTGAAATGAATCATCGCCGGGCGTCATAACCGGATCCAGGCCCATTATCCTGACAACCCTCTTTCTCTTGTCTTGCGGAATCCTTTCCACCTTTTTTGCAATCAGCTCAAGTTTGCTCCTTATTTGCCGAACCAATCCCTCCGCCTTCTTTTCGACATCAAAAATTTTGCCAATCAGTAGGATATTTCTGTAACTGTCCGCAAGGGAGGCCATATCCAGATTAATGAGTTTACAACTGCTTTTAGTGAATCTCTCAGGGACCTCTTTCTGAAGAGAGGAATAAAATATTAGATTCGGTTTGATCTCTTCAATCCTATCCAGGTTTGGTGAAAAGAAACCCCCAATAACCACCTTGTGGGCTGTTTCCGGTGGATAGGTGCTGTGATATGTTATGGCCTTTAGGGTATCACCCGCGCCCACCCCCATTATGATCTCGGTGATGCTGGGCACCAGAGAGACGACTCGTGAGGGTCTATCCTCTATACGCAGTTTCCTCCCGCTGGCATCGGTGAAACCTACAGGATATGAGAACACGAAGGAGGCCCACAATATGGCAATAAGCTGAAAAGCGCTTACTGAAATAAGGATGAAACACCTTTTAAAACTGTTCATTTTCAACATTCCTTAACCTCATATTTTTTGACCATGACCGCATGACCGGAGACAACCTAATAAAGGGCCTGGCAAGGCACCTCCATGATATCATGCTTAATGAAAAACCGTGAGTCCACTTTCGCCTAATATTCATAACCCACACTGAAAAATACAGATAATCCAGAGCCAGGATATCCTGATAGTGTTGGAGTGCCAGTGGAATCTCTGAAATTAGCCACATAAGTTTCGTATCCCTTATCAAACAGGTTATTGCCATGGAGAGCAAGTGTCCAGTGGTCATATAACCGTTGTTCGATTTTCAGGTCTGCTGTCCAGTAGTGTGGTAAGGTCTTGGTGGGATCAACATCGGTATCATTCGCGTAATATGGTCTTTCACCTACATAACGGACCGTCGCAGTCGCACTTAATCCAAATCCGGCCCAATACGTCAGAACCCCTTTGAACTGGTTATCTGGAGTATATAGTGCCTGACGCTTGGGGCCTCCCTTTTTCTGCTCTTCCGCGTCCGTGTATGTATAGTCGAGGGACAAAATCATGTTCCTGAGGGGTCCGATCTTGAGTCCGACTTCCCAGCCCCTGCCTTCAAAGGTATCCACATTGGAAGGGGTCCATTTGTTCAGCCCGGGGAATATGGTAGGATAGTTGGGATTCTCTGCCCAGGCGATCTTATCTTCTATGTCCCAATGGAAATATGAGAGAGAAAAAAACAGTTTGTCATCATAAAGGCCCTGCTCCAGAGTTGCATCCGTATGCCATCCCTTTTCGGGCTTGAGCTCCGGATTACCCGTGGCCCAACCGTCATCAGGCCAGAAAAGATCGTTTGGTGTCGGGGCCTTGAAATGCTTTCCCCTACTAAATTTCAAGACCGTATTCTCGAACGGGTTGACAATCAGCCCGAATCTGGGAAGATCTTCAAACCCGAAGGTTGAATGATTTTCATGTCTGATCCCGGCCAGCACCTTGAAATATTTATAGGGCCGATACTGAGCCTCTGCGTATACCCCCTTTGAATATAAATGGGCCTTGGTTTTTTCTCTTGCCCCAGAAAGTTCTGCACCATTATCATCCAGATCCACATTCTCATTTTTCCAATAATAACCTCTGTAATCCGCCCCCAACAAAAGGCTCGAACCTTCAAAGGGTTTGACATCTATATTTCCCTCGATTGTGGAAACCTTATTGGTTGTCCAGGTTTTGCTGCCTGGTACACCCCCAGTCCAAGAGTCATAATAACGAGTTAAGTTATAATTCTTCATATACGTATAATCTCCTCTAACTTTCAGACCCAACCTCTCTGAGGGATTACTCTTGACTTCGAGTACCAGGTGGGCATCCTCATCACTTCCTCTATCAAGCATACTCTGTGCGTCACTGCTATAAACCTGTTCACCATTGGTATAAAAGTCCTGCGTTCCGGGAGGGGGTTTGACGCCAGGTCTGCCGTATTCCCTGTCAATATAATCGCCATAGAAGCTTATATCTAAAATATCTGCTTTACCGTACACCAATTTTAAAGATACATCGCTGTAAGTGAGATCACTGTTATCTCGAAATCCGTCAGTTTCACGGCGGCTGGCCGTTAAATAATACCCGACATCACAGGGGAGAAACATTCCCTGCTCGGCCGACAAATGGTAAGTACCCTCTGAACCGTAACCTGCACTTGCTTTCAGATCCATTTTGTCGCGTTTAGGCCCTTTTGTAATAATGTTAATGGTTCCTCCCATTGCACCTGTACCATAGAGGAGAGATCCCGAACCTTTAACTACCTCGATACGCTCAATACTGTTAAGAGGGATTTTCGCCACATCAGCTACACCTAGAGAAGGAGAATTAACGTTTACCCCATTAACAAAAATCTGGGTGGCATCTCCGCCCATGCCTCTTATATGGACTTCTTGGGAAGCTCCTCCGTAATTCCCGTATGTTCTCCAGTCTATCCCGAGTTCATTGGCTAAAAGCTCCCCCAGGCTTTTTGCCGAGGATTCCTGGATGTCCATTTCGTCCATAAGAATAACCGAGTTTGATATATCACCACGCTTTTCCTTGGTTTTTGTGGCAGTGACTATTACCTCCTCCATCGTTACTAATGCCTCTTTAGCTCCTGTTGCCTCTTCAGCATGACTAAATCCGGGCAGGGCAAACACAAAGCACAAGATAAACACGAATAGATATTCCTTCATTTCATCTCCTCCTTTCCTGATCTTTTGGAATCTTAATCAGGTCCGGAGAAAAAAATCCCCGGACCGAAATGAATCGATCCGGGGATTTCCCTTTTTTATCCTCAAGATCCTATGGCTAACCTCTGTCCGCGAAGGTTATAGCCTATGTTCAGGTAGGTCTTCTGACTCTCGGATCACCCTACTTACCGCGCCTTCCCATCCCGTTTATAGCGGAAAAGTGGCTTTTCAGCTGATCAAACAACCAGCCTGCGACGTTCGTCCCCGACTACAGCGGCGGGCCCATCCCCGATTCTAACGGTGTTCCCCATTAAGCTCAATGCGAGCACCTGAATTTTATGATACATAATTAACCAAAATCTCTTTAAAAGTCAATAAAAAAATCCATAACATTTTGGTGCTTTGAAAAATTATTAGCGAATTATAGTGGCATGGGGTATTTCAGGAGGCATCAGGAGGTGGGTCTCCATCAGAGACATAATCCAGAATTCATCATCTTTACACTACTTATTCAAAAGCGCTAACTTCCCTGTTACATTGTCTTGAATCCAGTGAGGGTCCCACCACTCTATAGGATTGACGAAAATACCATTCACCATAACACCAAAATGAAGATGATCGCCGCCAGCAAGTCCGGTCTGTCCCGTTAACCCTATTACCTCACCCTTCATGACCTCCTGATCAAGCTCAACATCTGTTTTGCTTAGATGTGAATACACAGAGGCAAGGCCCTGTCCATGATCAATGATAACCGTAAGACCATATATCCCGAGATGATCTGAAAAAATTACACGGCCGTTGTTTGCAGCCTGGACATTAGAATTGGCCAAGGAAGCTAAATCTACGCCCATATGTGTCTGTTCATCAATCTTTTTCCCTTTATAGTAATAGAGCCGATGATCGGCAAATCTCGCCATGTTCGCAGCGTTTTTTAGCCTCACCCAGGTGCCATTCCATAGTTGCTTAGGGCTTGTCTTTGTTCTCAGATTAAAAAATGACGAGTTATTTTCTTTTCTCAGGTCCCGATTGATCTTAAGGAATTTATTGATATTACTGGTACCAGGGTCAAAGGAATATGAGGAGAAATAGGGAAGGATATGTGTTAAAAAACTATCAGTAATATTTACTCTCTCTATTCTAAAGGGTTTCTTGCGGATATGACAGTAAAAACCGGTTCTTGAGATGTTGCCCGCCTTATCTTTTGCCCAGAGTTGTATGTCTGGACGTGACTTAAATTTATAAGGGATAGCAAAGTAACAGACATGCACTCCTTCCTGAGGGTTCTCATTATTCAAAAAACCTGGGAAAAAGATATCATTTACAAAAAGACCGCTTTCAATGGTGTCTGAGGAGGTTTGGTACACGACTAAACCGGTCCCTCCAACGTTGACATAGTGCAACCGGTTCATGGCTCTAATAGCTGGTGGAATAGTATCCACAACTATTTTATGCTGTAGCAAAGACAGGTTTCCATCCCCCCCTCTTCTCCTGGAATAATCCCAAACACGAACCAGCAGATCCACACGTCCTTGAGCCAAATTTAGTTCTGAGAGATCAATGGAAAATTCCGTATCAAACACATGAAGACCCTCGCGGTTAAGCAGTCCTTTAAATGGAAATTTTTTTTCAAGAATGTCTATCTCACGCCCTCCTTGGCTCATAGCAACTTTTAGGGTTTTAAGACCCCTTTTCATGTCGCTGACGGTGAGCGTAAACTTTGTGTTTCCTGAGAGGAACTGGGGTAAAGGCTGAAGAGTTATCTCTGGTTTTTCTCCCTCAAAAATACTGGTAATAAACCAGCCAAAGAAACCAAAAACCAATAAAAGCAATCCAATCGTCAAGAATATGCCTAACTTTTTTCTTTTTCGCATTTATCTACATTTGTCTGCGTGCAGAATGCACAGACAGAGTGCTCCTAAAAGTAATTAAAAAGCAGTTTTCTATTGCCCTTCAAGACCGCTATGCTAAATAGGGTCTTGAACCAAAACTCTTGGCGCGGTATAGGTATAACCAAATCCCGTTTATTGAGTCAACCTGAATGGTTAGTTAATGTTCGAAAGTTTCAATACCTATCTACAAGGACATGGAACTCTCTTTCAAGAAATCGAGATAATAATTACTATATGGAAGCCCGATCTTGCCCATAGGATAATTGTCTTGAGTTGACACTAAATAGCAACAAATATCTTCTATGGCAAATGTTTTTGTAAAAACGGAGAAAAATATTATGAAAAGGCCACACCATATTGGCGTTATCGGAGCAGGTACTTGTCCTGATGCCACTTATCAGCTTGCCAGTAATATTGGTTTTGAAATAGGAAAAAGGGGATGGGTCCTTATCTGTGGAGGACTTGGGGGCGTCATGGAAGGGGCGGCCAAAGGATGTTTGGAGGCGGCCGGTATGACTGTAGGCCTTCTCCCAGGTCTGAATAAAGAGTCAGCAAATCCCTATATTAATATTCCTATCGCTACAGGTCTTGGGGAGGGCCGAAATTTGCTTGTAGTTCGTGCCTCTGATGTCCTTGTCTCCGTCTCGGGAGGCTATGGGACCCTTTCTGAAATTGCTTTGGCCTTGAAAATAGGAAAACCCGTGATTGGCATTGACACCTGGAAGGACATCAAAGGTGTACATTATGTGTCTGATCACCATGAGGTCATACAAAAGGCCGATCAGCTTCTCAAGAAAGCTTGACCTGTGAAACGACTCTTATAAAATCTTGCCCGGAAGTCTATTGATACTTGAAACACCAATGTTTTTACTGATGCTGTTCACCATTTCCATAATTTCGATTGAGTCCAATGTCTTAAATTTCCTGTTTTTCATAAGCACTTTCCCGTCTACAATAACATCTTTTACATCAGCACCACTGGCAGAGTATACAATAGCAGATAACGGATCGTAGATGGGACAAAGATGAGGATTATGAAGATCAACCACAATGATATCTGCCTTTTTCCCCACTTCAATAGTACCAATATATTTTTCAAGGCCTAAGATGGCTGCTCCCCATGTGGTGGCCATTTTGAGGACTGTTTTTGCATTAAGGCTGATCGGATCAAATTCAAAGACCTTTGCCAGTTTGGCTGCGGTGTCCATCTCACAAAGAAGATCCAGGTTGTTGTTAGATGAACAACCATCGGTGCCCAAACCGATTGTCATACCCATCTTTAACATTTTAGGTATTTTGCCCACGCCAGAGCATAGTTTCATATTGCTCTCAGGCACATGGACTACTTTGACTTCTTTTTCCATGAGGCACTTTATTTCTGTGTCATCAAGATGCACCGCATGAGCAGCAATAAGTCTTTTATTTATCAAACCTAATTCGTCCAGATAGAAAACAGTCCTTTTTCCGGTCCGTCTCATTATCTCATTGACCTCCTCAGAGGTCTCAGAAAGGTGAATCTGAAGTGGCAAGTCAAACTCTTGGGATATCTCGCTTGCACCTTTTAGCGTCTGGTCAGAGCATGTGAGAGGACTGTGACAAAAAATGCCCGGTGTTATCAGGTACGAAAAACCATACCATCTTTCAATAAATTCCCTTGCAACCCTGAGGTTTTCATTTGCATCCTTAACCCCGGGTGCGGGGAAGTCAATGACCCCTTGCGCAATGAGTGCTCTGAGTCCTGACTTGTGTACGGCACGTACCGTCTCGTCCTGAAAGAAATACCCATCTGCAAAGCAGGTGGTTCCTGATGCAATCATTTCCAAACACCCAAGTAGAGCCCCCCAGTATACCGTATCCGGGCTAAGGAACTTCGCCTCAGCAGGGAAGATCATTTCAAATAGCCATTGTTTTAGGGGCAGATCGTCTGCGAAGCCCCTGAATAGGGTCATGGCGGCATGGCTATGGGTGTTGATGAGACCGGGCATAATGATGGCCTCTTTTGCGTTAATAATTTCTATATCAGAATTGAAAAATGGGTCTTCCTCAACTGATTTTCGTATGTCTGTGATTTGCCCATCGCGTATATATACTTTGGCGTCCAGGATTGGCTCCTGGCCTTCCACCATTGTAATGACAATGCCTCCTTCTAAAATCAGATCCGGATCAACCTTGTGTTCTTGAAACTCATGACCAACCTGGTTCTTAGAACTCATATGCTAATTCCTCCCGAATTTTAATGCCAATCATTTACAGGTTTATAATTTTGCTTGACACCTTTATGTTCTCCAAGAAGAATTAAGGCCTTGTTTATAAAGATATTGTTAACGTTTATAAGTATCGATATCCGGTTTTGATTTATCTAAGTTTCTTGATCTTGACCCTGTATTTTGGCGTTTGAAGATATTGATATCCCTTATCAAAGTTGAGCGCATGGGACTCTTAGGTGTCAAATCTATTGAACGTTGCATATTTGAGTTCAAAGGAGCATGGCATGGCTATTATTGCCCCTTTTAAGGGCCTAACCTATAACTTTCACAAAATACATGATTTCTCAAGTTTGGTTGCGCCACCATATGACGTAATTTCAGGAGAAGAACAGGAGGCATACTACCAGGCAAATCCTCATAATGTCATCCGTTTAATTTTAGGCAAACAAAAGACCGGAGATTCGGATTGGGACAACAGGTATACACGTTCTGCAGAATGCTTAAAGAGATGGGAATCAGAGGGCATCCTGGGTCGTGCCAATCAACCTTGCATTTACATTATCTCCATGAAATATGATCCTGGGAATGGAGATATCCAAAGGAGCAGGTGGGGAGTGATTACACTGGTGAGGATAGAGGACCATGGTACCGGAGTTATTCTACCACATGAAAGGACATTTTCAGCTCATAGGGATGATCGATTAAAGCTCATGAGGGCCTGCAAGGCCCAGTTGAGCCCGATATTCGGCCTTTACGAGGATCCAGAAAACACCATATTGAAAACCTGTAAAACGGCTACCGATCCCCCCCCCCAAATAGCCTTTGATTTGGAGGATGGCACAAAATACCAGATGTGGATTCTTCAAAATCTTTCACTGTTTAAACAGATAGCAGGTCCTATGCTAAAAAGGCCCATTTTTATTGCAGATGGCCACCACCGTTATGAGACTTCGCGTAACTTTAGAAACATTATGAGAGCGAGGTACGGCCGGAGACCTGCAAATAGATCTTATGAATATGTTATGATGTATCTGTCCAACATGAGTGATGAGGGGGTGACAATCCTGCCTTCCCATCGGCTCATTAAGAACGCTCCCAACTTTCAGATCGAACCTTTTCTTGAGAAGGTTGGGAGTAAGTTTAATATAGAGGAATTTCCCTTTTCAGGTACAAACATTTTAGAGGTATGTACTGCTCTGAAAAAGAGGCTCGAAGAGGCAGGACGTCTTAATACAGTTATTGTCTTCTACCTGCATAAAACAGATAGATTCTACTACTTTACTCTCAAGCCAGAGGCAAGAGAGCAGATGGGTGATGACCTTCATCATTCTCTCAAAAAACTTGACGTGCTCGCCCTGTCAAGGTTTATTCTGCAAGGAGTTTTTGGATTCAGCAGAGAAGATCTGGATAATGACGAGATATTCCATTATCAAAGCAGTATGAGGAAGGCCATCTTGCAGGTAGAATCCGGAGATTGCCAGATTGCATTTCTATTAAACCCCACCAAGATGGAGCAAGTGAAGGAGATTGCGAGTAATTCCTTAATCATGCCCAGAAAATCGACCTATTTTTATCCCAAGATAATAACGGGCCTAGTGTTCAACAAGATAGATCCTTATGAAATCATCCAGATCCCATAAAATAAAACTGATGCCTGACGAATGTATTGACAACTTTATGGAGGGCCGCCTAAAGCTTATCCAATCTAAAGATGGTTACAGGTTTTCAATAGATGCCATCCTTCTCTCCGAATTTGTAACCGTCAAGCCGGGAGATGTTGTGGTTGATTTTGGCACTGGCTGCGGAGTTATCTTATTGATTCTATTAATCTCAAAACCTATAGGACATGCCTTTGGGCTGGAAATCCAAACAGAATTGGCTAATCAGGCGGTGCGGAATGCCATTATAAACGGATTTAGGGAAAAAATGGACGTAATATTGGGTGATATTAAATATCCTCCCATGGACAAAGAGTCAGCAGATTTAATTATATGCAATCCTCCATATCGACGGGTCAGAAGTGGTCGAATTAACCCAGATCCGCGCAAGGCCGTTGCCAGGCACGAAATACTGGCATCTATTGATGATATCTTGCTTGCCGCCACAAGGCTTCTGAGGAAAAAAGGAAGACTGGTTATGATCTATCCATCTGTTCGTCTGGTGGATATCCTGGTTCATATGAGACGTTTCAACCTGGAACCCAAAAAGGTCCGGATAAATTATCCAAGTTTGGAATCGGATGCGAAGCTGGCCCTGATAGAGGCCTCATTGAGCGGGAGACCGGGTCTTAGGATAGGTCCTCCGCTTTTTGGGCAGGGAAATTATTCTATTTCGGACCCACCCTAAATTCTATCTTCTCAACGGCTTTTCGCCTCAACTTTTTATTCAATTTTTCTTTAATATTTTTTTCTACAAATTTCAGTTCCTGAAGCCAAATCGGATCTGAAACAATAACTCTAAGCTTCTTACTCTTGATCCATAAAGGCTGTGCGTTCTTCGATATGGCAGGCCCAACCACCACATCCCATATTTTCCATATTTGAGCGTCATCGGGATTGAATGGCAGGGCGCCATCGCTTAGTAAATTCGCAATAATATCCTTTAATGAAGTCATAGATTTCATTTCTCTACCCATAAAATTATCTTAAATGTTTAGCTCTCTTAAAATCCTGAACTTCTATTAAAGACTTGGCACCGTTCGATGGAATACTGCATAAATATTGTGGCTCTTAAAAAGGCCTACCTCCCAGCGCCTTCTGAAAGACCTACATGTCACTATAATTCGTTATTGATTTTTTAAAGAAGTAAATTGTTACAAATCAACTTAGGAACCACCAATAATAAAGTCAAGAGAGATGTATTTGTATTCAAAAGGCCCTTGAAATCAAAAATATTAAGACTGTTGTGATCATTACTGTCAGGGTGGGCATGAATAGATAACGATAGCTGCCAAGAAGGCTCGCCTTGAAGTAGTCTTTAGTTAACAGAAGGCAAAGATGCACCGGAGAGAGCATCATCCCCATGAATCCGAATGAAAATGCAAGTGCAGCGTAAGACAGGTAATCAAAAAGATTAGACATTGGGAATAAGTGAATGATAAGCGGGAAAGAGAGCCCCACAAATCCGATTGCAATCCCCGTAATAAGGCCTGAGAAAAATGGCATAATCAGGATTACCAAAATAATGGGTATTTTATACGCTATTAGTTCATTGTGAATTTCCAGAACGGCGTGGCTATCTATCATGATCCCTTTGAAGATCATTATGGCTGCGATAAGGAAAAGCATGGGCAGAATATTCCTGTCCAGAACTGAAGATCGAAAGCTTATAAACGAAATATGATTGACTGCGCATACCCAGATAATTGATGCAATAAGTCCTGGCAGAATAGAAATGGCACCTGGTATTTTGACACCAAATCCCATATATGACAGAAGGCTGGTCAGGCCAGCTAATGCCATAATTATAAAACCCACGATAAGAATTGGCATCACATTCCACAAAAAATCCTTAATACCTGACCAAGAGACACTTTTTTTCTGATAGACAGTTGCCTTCCCAAGGGGCCTTAGAATAAAAACTATGCCAACCATGACCATTACCAATGTCATAGGGGCCATTATGAGCATATATTGCCATGTTTGCACTTCCAACAGGGCAACGGCCAGAACTACTCCTGGGTAAAGTGGCCACCAGTATTCCCAAATATGGCGAAACCAGTAATTAACAACAGTTTTTTTCTCTTCTTTTATTGAACGGTTAGATAGAACTGTTTCCACCATGGGTGCAGAGAAAAGCGCACCTCCGGGCATGGGAAGCAGTCCGATCAAGGCAGGCATAACCAAACCCCCCGTCCGATCATCTCGTGAAAGTCTGTCAAAACTCTCCACAATCCGATCCAGGTGCCCGCTTTCTTTCATAAGCCGGCTAAGGACGAGAATAAAGCCCACAATCATTAACAAACTGATGGTTTGTAAGCTTATGATGCTTGAAAGGGCACTCTGCATTAGCATAACCGGTCTAAGTTTCATCCAGAGTCCCAGAATAAGGGAGCCGATAAGTAGGCAGATACTTAAATGGAGTCGAAGCCTGCTCATGATGAGGATCAGGGTAAAAATGCAGATGATTTTTATAAGAGCTGGGATTGATGTCAGCATTCGTCGTTCCTATCAATTTTTTTGTGGATATTTAATATAGCATGTCTAATGGATCATGCAATTTAAGATAAAATCTTATCCAGTCCCGTCTTCTCAGGATAGGTTATTAACAAGGTTAAATATACAAAAATAATTTCTATATCAAGTAATACAAACAAGTTTTGCTCGACCCCAAAAAGGCATCTTTATTATTCAAAGGAATGGCTGTTGCCTTTCAGTAATATTTATATCGCATTTTGCCGGGTAGTTCTGAATGGATGTTTTTAAAATACAGGCAAGTTATGCGCTGCAACTCGTTAAGCCATTTCAGTCTGATTTTATAACCCCCAAATTCTTCAAGGCCATGGTTGACAGCGTCATATCGGCAACATAGAGTATGGCATTAAAACTTGACACACAAGGCTGATTTTACTATTTTTTCTTACAAAAGAAGGGATTTCTTATCTGCATCTGAGGTGCACCAAGCCCATTCATCATCTGGGGAAAGAAATGTCCAAAAGAGCCTTAATTATAGACGATGACTTTTTTTTTGTGGAATTCCTTGCGGAGATATTACAAGAAAGGGGCTACGAGATTGTCAAGGGCAATGACGGGAAGGAGGGCATTTCGAAACTAGAGGAGGGATCGTTCGATCTCATCTTCGTGGATTTGATAATGCCCAAGATAGATGGTAGGCAGTTCATCGCATTTGTCCGGAGGAAATATCCTGATGCCACTTTTCCCATAATAGCCATATCAACATCGCTTATCGAGCATCTGGAAGATATCGGGGATATTGGGGCTGATTATTATCTTGCAAAAGGGCCAGTGGAAGCAATGGCTGGACAAGTCAATCACCTCATGGAGAGATTGGAAAGACAATCTTTTCCCGACCAAGAGAACGAAACCTTGTTGGAGCCTGACAACCTCTATCCAAGACAGATTACTGGGGAATTGATCGAAAACATAAACTTTCAACGGGCAATCTTTGAAAGCATCGGGATGGGAATTATGGTCATAGACAGAGACGCCAGGATTATTGCCTCCAATTCACTGGCCCTTGAAATAATGAACAGACCTCTTGAGGAGGTGTTGAATCAGACTATCACAAGCCTATTTCCCCCTAATGAGAAGGCAAGGTTGGTTAAAACGCTCAAAGAGATAATTAAAAACCAGACCCTAAAAAAGCTTATTTTTACAGCTATTATAAATGCTCAGGAGATCCAGGTCATCGTTTCGGTTCTTAGGGTGAATAGCCAAATTGCCGGGTGGATTATAGTCATGGAGGACTTAGACCGATGGGTAGAACAAGCATAAAGAACAAACTTATTCTCAGTTTTTTGGCGTTACTCTTTATCGTGATGATGGTGGTCGGCATCGTCAATTGGATTACTGAGGATTTTTATCTTGCCCAGGCAATCTCCGCTGCTATAGCCATGGTAGTAGGCATCATTTTTGGCGGCGTTTTCTCCAGATCGTTTGTAAGAAGATTAAACAGTCTCAGTAATATTGCAAGGGAAATTAGTCATGGAGATCTCTCAAAAAGTATACCTCTATTATCTCACGATGAACTGCGCGATCTTGAAGAAATCTTTGCAACAATGGTTAGTGATCTCAGAAACATGATATCAGACATGAGGGAGGTTTCCTTACGGATAGATAAAACCAATTCAAGTCTTACCGGCCTGGTGGAAAAGGTCTTGTCAAATAGCAAGGAGATAGATCAGTCAGCAAGGGCCATTGCCAAGGGTTCAGGGGAACAGACCCGTATTGTCCAAGAGACGTCTCTAAGGATAGATAATGGATTAAAGGAGATAGACGAAATAGTCAGCCAATCGGCCCTTACGGTTTCCAAGATAAATGAGGCAAGGAATAAGACCAAAATGGGTGAGGTCAATGCCCGTGACACCATGAAACACTTAGAACAGGTATTAAAGCAGATGGGTGAATATACAGAACCTGTTTATAGATTGGCCAATAAGGTGGAAAAGATCAAAGTGGTTATGAGCGTACTGGATGAGATCGCCCAAAAGACAGACCTTTTATCCCTTAACGCATCTATTGAAGCAACAAGGGCGGGAGAATTGGGGAAGGGTTTTGCCCTTGTGGCCAATGAAATAAGAAGTATGGCGGCTGGTTCCAAAGACTCATCAAATGAGATACAAAAGACAATAGAAGACATCCTTGCAGACAATAAAGCGGCCTTGGATTCACTGCAGAAGAGCCAGGAAGGAATAAATAGAGGTCGTGAAATTATACATGGCATAGCCAATACATTTGGTGAAATGCTGTCAGGCGTCAGGGATATCTCCATGGAAGTTCAGACTATGGAGAAGGTGACAAGCAATCAAGCAAAGCAGATGAGAGGTCTTCTTAGTCACTTTCAGGAACTCTCAAGGCTTGCCCACGAAAATTTTGTCTCTACCCAGAAGACCACCATAGGCACCAAGAGCCAGGAGGAGGACATACAAAGGATTGTGGAAGCCATAAATTCCCTAGGCAGACTTTCAGAGAAGTTGATGGAAGCGCAACAACGCTTTAGACTCGGCTAATTTTCAAAATGGAATTTATTACCTTTAAGGCAGCCGACAGATACTTTGGGATTGAGACCCAGCATATCCACCGCGTACTGGATGATTTTAGAGTAACACCTGTCCCATTCCTACCTTTTTGTCATTTAGGATTGCTATATTACAGGGGTGAGCTCTTTGATGTTATCGACATCGGAGCTTTGTTTGGACGAGAAAAGGGCTCTCAGGCCGTGGCTACCGGGCAAGATTATCGTGTTATACTCCTAAAGTGGCTCCAGAGGAAATTGGCACTGGTTCCTGATGAAATCGTGGGACTTAACTGGATTGAGGATCACAAAGAAGGAAAAGAGATCTATTCTGAGGAGGGATACAATATAGAACTGATTACCCCTGACCATATCTGGGGAATGTTATCAGGACTTTCCTATGGATACCACAAAGTATGAAAAAATTTTTACCCAGGAGTCGGAAAAATACCTCGAGGAGTTGGATACCCTTTTGTTAGAGGTTGAAAATGACCTCGGCAATTGCGACCTTTGGAGCGAAATCCATGGTAAAGTCCACTCCATCAAGGGAATGGCCAGGGCCCTAAGCCTTGATAGGATTACTCGATTGAGCCATTCAATTGAGAATTGGTGCAAACAGTTTCAACAGGGTATCAAGTCTGCTACACCGGATACAGTCCAGTTGCTTCTTGAGGGGACAGAATTGCTCAGGGTTCTGGTGGCGGGTAAGGATGAAATAGACTCTCCTGAAAACCAAAAATGGTATAAAACCCTGAGCGCTGGCTTTGCAAAAGAGCCAGACAAAATAGCCAAGCAATCCCACTCAGAAGATAAGTCATACTATTCAATCCTTTCGGTCCCCGAGAGGATAGATCAGGTCCGGGTAAAATATCCGCTGATCGAAGAGCTTCTCAGCTTTTCCCAGGAAATACTCTTTTTAGAGAAGACACTTCCTCCTCTATCCAAAGAATCGGCAGGACTCAGGAACTGGATTGGTCACTATGCATCAATGTTAAAAGGCCTTTACTTTCGACTGATACAATTGCGACTTATGTCGGTAGGTGATTTTGCACAGCTATTTACCAAGACCATTAGAAATTTGGCCAAGGAAGAAAATAAACAAGTGAGAAGTGAGGTTATTGGGGGGGAGGTTCAAGCAGATATAGCCCTCCTGGAGCGCCTGAGAGAGTCAATTATTCATCTATTAAGGAATTGCATAGCCCATGGAATTGAACCCCCTGAGGAACGTATAAAGGCAGGGAAAAAGGCTGAAGGTAAGATTACCTTAGAGGCTAGGCGTGAAGGTGATAGCCTTGTTATAAAAATAGGAGACGACGGGCGAGGCCTAAATAGGCCGGCTATTATTAAATATCTAAAGGACAATAGGTCTTTGTCAGATGAACAGATTGCCGTCATGTCCGAAGAGGAGTTGATAAATACCATAGTCAGCACCGAGTTTTCATCTGCACGGGAAACCTCAGACATTGCAGGCAGAGGCATAGGTATGAATGTAGTTGCCCAGGCAGTTGAGTATCTGGGTGGTTCTATGACCATTCATTCAGAGCCCTCCAAGGGGACTGAATTCATTATGAAACTCCCCCTATCTCTTTCGGTTATTTATGCAGTCTCATTTAAAGTAGGAAAGTATTCCCTCTCTATCCCTACCTTATATGTGGAATCCATTGACAGACGAAAACCAATTATACCGGGAGATAGCGAATCTGTCTATGACCTGAGGGACCTATATGGCGTTGAAAGTAAAGACGAGGAGTTTATTCATATCCTTAAACTCAGACATCCCGGACATACGAGTAGACATACTACCCCTGACTTTAATCACTTAGTGTCAGGAGGGAGGGTAGAAAATAACGGCTATATAGAATTGGCGGTAGACAGCATTATTGGCAACAGGCCGATAATGGCTATGCCAGTCGGTGAACTCATAGCCAAGGTAGGGATCTTTTCAGGTGTAGGTCTTATGGAAGATGGTGAGCTATCAATCTTGCTTGACCTGGAAAGCCTTCAATCTCTCAGATCAAAAACCCCAACGGGTTCACATAATTAATCATTACCTTATCTGAGGTTGTAGAAGGTAGATTTGCCCTGACGTATAAAACCGAAAAAAAGAAAATTGAGGAACTGGAGGATCATCTGGGTTTTCGAATTCTGATGACGAATCGCCATGAATGGAAAGGTGATGATATATAGTCAAAGCGTTCCACGGACAGGCAACAGTTGAACATGCATTCAAGAATATAAAAAATCCTTATCATTTGGCCATTACACCTGAATTTCATTGGACAGATCAAAAGATCAAAGTGCATTATTTTATTTGTGTTCTTGGCTACCTCTTAGCAGCGCTAATCTGGCGTGAAGCAAGGATGAAAGCTCGCTTCAAAGGTACGCTTGATACATTGTTTGACATATTAAATAACGTTCGATTGTCGACACTATTGGAAAAAACTGGTAAACGAGGAAAGCCCAAGGCAACTTATAAGATAGAGGAGATGACTGAGGAGCAAAAAGTCCTTATGGAGGCTTTAGGCCTCAAGGAAATCCACATGAAACGAACTAAAATAGATGGTGTTGGTGTATACATTTGAATATTGGCTAATATCTTTTATTTACAACTAGTTGTATCTTATTTCGTGTAATTTCATAGTAAACTTACGCTAGTGTGCGGATTATAATGTGAGGCAACCTCACATGTCGTGGGGTATGCAACCCCTTCGGAATTTCCCAGCATGACCAGCGATGTCCGTGGTAATTCCTTTCCGAAACATTCCAGATGCTTACCTAATATAACTTAACTAAGCCAAAATCAGAAAAGAGATAACGCAATTGATTTTTTTCTTGACAAAAGAATAGCTGCCGGATAATTTGGACACATGACCAGGCCAAACGTCCAAAAATTTAACTCACCAATTAAGCGATTTCAGGATAATCTGGAGGGAAAGGAAGGTCAGATTCTTCTGGGGGCATTCCAAAGTATCGTTGAAATGGGTACCGCCTCCACCACAATACGCCGCATTGCCGCTAAAGCGGGTGTTAATCCGGGAATCATACATTACTATTATAGGAGCAAAGAGGATTTAGTCAGGCGCGTACTTGAAATTTGTTATCAGACCTCCATCGATAATATCGAAGCTATATTCGCCAGTGAATTATCGCCCATTGAAAAAATCATGGCTCTTTTTGACTTAGGACTCTCTAATCTTGAGTACCGTAGGGATGAATGGATTGTTATCACCTCATTTTGGGCATATTCCATGTCCGGGCACAGCGACATGCTTAGACTGCATCAGAAACTTAACCGCCGTTTTCATGCTGCTATGATAAATCTCCTGAAAAAATCGGCTGGTGAATTAAGGGCTGAAACCAGTAAGGATATTGCTCTCTTAGCGATTGCCACCTTGGAGGGACTGGCCCTTCAATATGTCTTGGATCCAAAGGACTTTGAACCAGAAAAGACGATTAGGTTCCTGAAGGAGCTATTCCTGAAAGCCCGTGAATAATTTATGCCAGCCAAAAGATGCTATGTTAAGAAAAGGAGGAAGGCATGAAGATACAACTACTGTTACCATTTTTTATCGACCCAGACCACCTTGTTAACTTCTTAAGAAGATTTGTACCGCCCGACGTGGATATTGTAGGGCTGTCACAAGGACGCGTTACTGAAACAAGGGTGGATGCGGCATTAACCCTAAGGGAAGAATTGGAGGCAATGGTTAAAGCAGAGAAAGATGGCTACGATGCGGTCGTAATGGGTTGTGCCTTGGACCCCGGCGTTGTGGAGGCACGAGAAATGGTCAAGATTCCCGTGCTCGGCTGTTTCCAGACAACACTTCATCTGGCCGGTATTTTAGGGAACAGGCTCTGTGTTATTGTCCCCTCGGGTCGATACGGGATCAGGATGCAGAGCCAGAATGCAAAAAATTTTGGCTTTGATAACGTTTCATTCAGATCCATAACGTTTTACGCTCAGCAGTCACTGGAACAGGCATATCAATATAAAAAGACAGGTAAAATAAATGAAATTATAGAAAAAATCATAAATGTATCTGTCCGTGCCATAGAAGACGATGATGCCGATGTCCTGGCATTGGGCTGTAACGGCCTGGCGTGGGCGGTAGAACCGGCCAAGGCCGAACTGAGCAAGAGGGGGTATGACATCCCCTTTATTATCCCTATTTCTGCCACTATAGAAGTAGCCAGGGCCATGGTTAACCTTGGACTTACCCACAGTAACCTGTTCTATCCACAGTTTGAATAGGGAAATAACCGCATCAAATTCAGAGGAGGTTAGAATTATTAACAAGAAAGTTTAATTCGACAAGGAATAAGGGGAAGATATCAATTATTAAACAATTATAAAGAAAGGAGATTAAAATGTACAACAAGTGGGGTCAGTTCGGGAAAGATCTTGAAGAAGGCATCAACTTTGAACGGCTGAGAAAAGAAAGGCTGCAAAGGACCAGAGAGGCGATAAAGAGACATCGTCTTGGGGCGATTGTCGCCGCGAGACTCGAGAACGCCAGATACATAACCGGCTTCAGGGGCCAGCTCATAGAAGACACGATCCACAGGTACGTAGTGCTTCCCGCGGAAGGAGACGCTGTGGTCTTCGAGTTGGGTGGGGATTATGGTCGTTTGAAGGAAAGTGCGACATGGCTGAAGGAGAGACAAATCACCAATTCGATACCCATATTGGGCACGCCCCACACCGGGACACCCGCCGAAGTTGAGGCAAGGGTGAAGCTGACAGATCTATGGGTCGACGGCATCAAGAAGGTCCTTCAGGAATACGGTGTGGCAGACAAAAAGATTGGATTTGACTATATTCTCGATGTATCCGCAGTTAGAGCCCTGGAACGCGCAAATATCGATTATGTAGATGGCCAATCGGTAATGATGGATGCAAGGTGCGTAAAAACGGAAGATGAGCTGCAACTCCTGAGTATCGCAAGTCAGATTGCCGAGGCCGGCCTTTACACGATCGAGCAAACCATGAAACCTGGCATGAGGGAATGCGAGGTTTGGGCAGAAGCAGATAAAACCGTGCTATCGTTGGGTGCGGAGAGACTTCGGGGGATCCTTACGACAGGAGGGCGCACCAATCCCTATTACCGCCTCGAGGGCACGGACAAAATCATGCGGCCCGGAGACCTTCTGATCACCGATGTCGTGTTGCAATACATGGGATACTATACATGTGTAGTCCGGACGTTTCTGGTCGGGAATAAACCTACGAAAGAACAAAAGAAGCTGTACAGAGACGCTTACGATGCCCTCAACAGGACGATCGACACCGTAAAAGCCGGGGTGACAACAGATAAGGTTGCACAAGCCTTGCCAAAGGGAAATTGGGCGAACTTTAGCCTTAACATTGGGCACGGCTTGGGCCTTCACGTGCATGAAGCGCCGTTCATCGCGGAAATCTATTCGAAAGAGTGTCCTACCGAACTAAAAGCGGGCCAGTATTTGGCGATAGAGACGTACGAAGGTGAGTCAGGAAGTGACCAGGGAGTACGGCTGGAGCAAAATTTCGTCGTCACCAAAACAGGTTACGAGGTCTTCAGCAGGTATCCGTTCGATGAGAGGTTGCTGGGTTAAGTAGTCGTCTTCATCCCGCTTTCGTTAAAAGACATGTATGGCTCTGAAACGGCATATTGACCATATAGAAAAGGAGAAATCAATAATGACCGATGATTATAACAAAAAACAATTGCAGGAGGCTTTCAGTTATTCGCTACTCGACGCAATAATTCGGCGGAGATCGCGCCGATTTCCCGTGGGCTGTGCACTTCCAAAGGAGGCAGCTCTTCCACATGTTTCGTCACACCCACCAGTTCCTTTGAGTGACACGGAAACAGCCATTCTTTGTTATTCAGCCGCAGGAATAACCGGGGCCATTACGTCCGAGCCCGTTGCTGAACAGGGTAATTCGATTCTGAGCTGGGTAGGGAAAGCGACACCTAACCCCTGCAACGTTTTTACCACCAAGCTCTTTTTCACCAACGACAATGGGACCTTCCTTTATGATCCGAAAGAGGGAACAAACCCGGTCGAGATCGAGACGGAGTCAGATCGAGAGAAGATAATGACGTACTACAGAAAGGATTGCATTAAGGTCCTTGACCACAGGATTGAAATGTTTCCCGAGTATTTGCACAAGATGATAACGTGGAACACCAATCAACCAGGCACCACGGTTTTTATACCGGTTGTTGACCATTCGGAGGAGTATATCAACTGGGCTTCTATGGTACTAAACGATGAATACGGTTATCAAATATACGATGACATTAAGGGCCAGCCTGCCGGGCTTCAAAAATGGATTGATAACGGTGATCTGAAGGGTCCCACGATTCCTCTGTCATCCTTTGAAAGCTTTGTATGGACTGGAATCATCCTTGCCCCCGCCTATTTAATGATGGAGCACATTCATCTCGCGGCCGAGGCGCTGGGACTTGGGTCGGTAATGTTTGGCGGATATACGGGAGAGGTGATGTTGGGTGTTACTCCGGTGAGCAAGGGGCTTGGCTTCCGTTGGGTTAAAGACAAGGCGGATAAGGTTAATGCTGTTGGCCTCGACGGCATCTTCGAAGCTTATTGTCCGCCGTTCTATAGCAACATGGATGACGCGGTCGATGCCTTTTTCGAAAAAAAGTTCGGTTCTTTCTCTCTTTTCGGTTCCAATTATACGGGGGTCTTGCCTTTTGAAGCTACACAGTGGCGAAAGAGGAAGCCTGAGTTTCGCAGACCGTCTAAGAAACGGGTGGATATCGTTAAGTCATTCATTAACTACGTGTACGATACTTACGGCAAAATCCCCGCAGGCATGAATACAATGACGATCCCGGTTTGGTTGCAGGTTCACCACCTTGACGTGGAGTTCTATGAGAAGTATTACGCAAAGGGAATGGTGACTGAAGCGCAAAGGCAACATCTAAAGGCTTGGCATACGTAGTAGGGTCTCGATTCAAGGTGCATGGACGTACAGTTCGGGAAATGAGTAGGGCGATTAGCTGCAGAAGCTCTTTTGTGGCAAACGCTCGGCTTTTGGTACCACCTAACGGATGTGCTAGGGCGAAGCCGGGGACAACAAAATAACAATTTGAGCCTGTTCAATATTTATGTTCAATATTTCAGAAGCATAAAGAACCATAACAAAACACATAATTATAGTAATTGTAAGGAGTTGCAGTATTTTGCGGACTTAATCCGTTTGTTGAAATCTTGAGTTACTTTTGCCATTTTGGCCTATAAGAATTGAGTTACTTTGGGTGTTCTGGGGTATATTTTGAGTTACTTTTTAGAATACGTCCTTAATTTATCAATAATATCAATATGTTAAAATATTGAACGGGCTCAATTTTGTAAAATAAGACCGATAAGGGCCGTAAAGGGGACGCTATCCCATCTTTCGCAATTCAGCACTATAAGGGTTGCTTAAGTGCTTGATTTTATTCAACTCGACCCCAAAAGGTCGGCACTGCAAGCTTGAGCCAGGGGGATAATGGGCCTTGGCCGTACTGGTTGCGATTCGAGGTGGAGGTTGCTCGGGCAAAATCAGTTCGAGCTGTGTCAGCAAAAGCTTCTGGTCCAGATCCGGCTGGGTGTATCGAGACAAAATAAAAAGCCGTCCATCAATCGTGGGCAGATGTACATCGACCATCTGCATTGCTGATAATTTCTCAAGAATCAATCACAGTGAGATGGAAGAAATGAGTCGTTGTCCATGGCCATATTAACCAATTGGAGGAAGAAGGCATGAAGATACAACTATTGTTGCCATTTATGGTCGACGGAGAGACTCTTAAGTATTTGAGAGAGTTTGTGCCGTCTCAAGTCGATATCGTTGGCCTAAAAAAAGGTCGCATTTCTGAAACAAGGGCGGATCTGGCATTTACCCTGAGTGAGGAGCTAGAGGCAATAACAAAAGCGGAGAAAGATGGCTACGATGCAGTAGTAATTGGTGATGCCGGGGACACGAATGCTGAATTAGCACGCGAAATAGTAAAGATTCCTGTACTCAGCTGTTTCCAGACAACACTTCATTTGGGCAGTATTTTAGGTAACAGACTCTGTATTCTTGTCCCTTCGGGTCGATACGGGATTAGAATGCAGAGGCAGAATGCAAAGCATTATGGCTTTCGGGATGCCTCATTTAGAGCAATAACATTTAACGTGCAGCAATCACTTGAACAGGCGTATCAATACAAAAAGACAGGCAAGATCAATGAAGGGATAGAATTGCTAACGAATGAAGCTATCCGTGCCATAGAAGACAATGATGCTGACGTTTTGGCATTGGGCTGTAACGGGTTAGCATGGGCAGTACCCCCCATCAAGGCTGAATTAAGTAGGAGGGGTTATGATATACCTTTTATTATCCCAATAACGTTAGCAATAGAAGTAGCTAAGGCTTTAGTTACCCTGAGGCTTACTCATAGTAACCTGTTCTATCCACAGTTTGAATAGGAGTAATATGCAAGTATGGGAAAACAATAAAACATAGGGCGATGTCAGAGGACTTAGAGAGAGGAGGTGGATAAATAGCGCTGAGCCCCTTGGGTTAGATAACTTGGGATAGAGTGGTTGACGGGGGTTCAAAGTGTTATCAGTTTGGAGGAACATGGCCTCGAACTCATTCGGCGGTAAATATCCCAACGATGATTATAAACTTTTTTTATTATACACCTCTTCAACGAAATGAAGAAGACTCTGCAGGACGCTTTTAAAAGCACAGTGGTCCCGCAATTCGTGTTTGAGCCTCTTGATGAACCTTTCGGCAAAGACATTATCATAATGGTCCCCTCTGTGAGCTATACTGATTTGAGAGCCATGATCTTGAAAATTTGAACATAATCCATGGAGGCGTATTGAATCCCCTCGATCTGAGTTACGGATACAACCTGGTAGGGTTTCTCTTTGAAGGGGATCACCTCCAGTACTTGCTGTAGCAAAACAATAGGGAGGTGTCGGAGAAATGAAACTAAGAGGCAAAGTAGCACTAATGACGGCCTCGGGTGCGGGAATTGGCAAGGCTACGTCTCTACTGTTTGCCCGGGAGGGGGCAAAGGTAGTTGTTAACAGCAAGACCGAAAGCGGACAAGAGACGGTCGAACAGATAAAGAAAGAGGGAGGGGAGGCCTTGTTTTTCCAAGCTGATGTCTCAGATGGCGGCGAAGTTAAGAAAATGGTTGATTTTACGACGGATAACTTTGGGCGGTTAGACATCCTCTTCAATAATGCGGGATACACGGACACTGATGCTTTTCTCCCCCTGGCAGACATTCCCGTAGAAGTATGGGACAGGGCCATAGCCGTTGGACTCAGGAGTTATTTCCTTGGATGCAAGTGCTCTATTCCAGCAATGTTGAAGAATGGTGGGGGGGTGATAATAAATATTTCTTCTGTAGGTGGAATGGAAGGGATCCAGTGGTTTGGTCCTTATAATTGTGCTAAGGCCGCCATTATCAATCTTACCAGGAATGTTGCTCTTGACTATGCGCGGCAAAACATAAGGTCGATTTGTATCTGCCCGTGGGGCGTCGTTACAAGGGCCTCGTTAACCCTCTTTCCCGGGCAGAAAAATCCTTTTAAAAGGTTGCGCCGGGACATGACACCTATCGATAGGATAGCTAAACCTGAAGAGCTGGCCAGTCTTGCCCTGTTTTTGGCCTCCGAAGAAGCTAGCTATATGACGGGCCTAATTATCCCCTTCGACGGTGGGGTGAGCGCCGGCAAATTCTTCCCCAATTGGGCTGAAATATTTCCTGCTGGGATAAAGAACTGAAGGTTATCGAGGCGGACAGACGAGGGAAAAATTTAATGGAAGGAGGGACAAAGATGAGCACTTTTAGCTTTGATCATGGTAAAGGAAAGGTGCGCTGGAGAGCTCCAGACCGCTCTTCATTCGAGGAGTGGTATGTTTGCATATGATAAATCTCCTGAAAAAATCGGCTGGTGAATTAAGGGCTGAAACCAGTAAGGATATTGCTCTCTTAGCGATTGCCACCTTGGAGGGACTGGCCCTTCAATATGTCTTGGATCCAAAGGACTTTGAACCAGAAAAGACGATTAGGTTCCTGAAGGAGCTATTCCTGAAAGCCCGTGAATAATTTATGCCAGCCAAAAGATGCTATGTTAAGAAAAGGAGGAAGGCATGAAGATACAACTACTGTTACCATTTTTTATCGACCCAGACCACCTTGTTAACTTCTTAAGAAGATTTGTACCGCCCGACGTGGATATTGTAGGGCTGTCACAAGGACGCGTTACTGAAACAAGGGTGGATGCGGCATTAACCCTAAGGGAAGAATTGGAGGCAATGGTTAAAGCAGAGAAAGATGGCTACGATGCGGTCGTAATGGGTTGTGCCTTGGACCCCGGCGTTGTGGAGGCACGAGAAATGGTCAAGATTCCCGTGCTCGGCTGTTTCCAGACAACACTTCATCTGGCCGGTATTTTAGGGAACAGGCTCTGTGTTATTGTCCCCTCGGGTCGATACGGGATCAGGATGCAGAGCCAGAATGCAAAAAATTTTGGCTTTGATAACGTTTCATTCAGATCCATAACGTTTTACGCTCAGCAGTCACTGGAACAGGCATATCAATATAAAAAGACAGGTAAAATAAATGAAATTATAGAAAAAATCATAAATGTATCTGTCCGTGCCATAGAAGACGATGATGCCGATGTCCTGGCATTGGGCTGTAACGGCCTGGCGTGGGCGGTAGAACCGGCCAAGGCCGAACTGAGCAAGAGGGGGTATGACATCCCCTTTATTATCCCTATTTCTGCCACTATAGAAGTAGCCAGGGCCATGGTTAACCTTGGACTTACCCACAGTAACCTGTTCTATCCACAGTTTGAATAGGGAAATAACCGCATCAAATTCAGAGGAGGTTAGAATTATTAACAAGAAAGTTTAATTCGACAAGGAATAAGGGGAAGATATCAATTATTAAACAATTATAAAGAAAGGAGATTAAAATGTACAACAAGTGGGGTCAGTTCGGGAAAGACCTTGAAGAAGGCATCAACTTTGAACGGTTACGCAAAGAAAGGCTGCAAAGGACCAGAGAGGCAATGGATAGACACGGCCTGGGTGCTATCGTGGCCGGCAAAATTGAAAACATCAGATATATAACTGGCTTTCGGGGATTGACCGCTGAAGGCACACTGTATCGATATGCTGTTCTTCCCATAGAAGGAGATCCTGTATTATTCGAGCTTGGCGGGGATATCGGGCGTGCGCAGGAGAGCGCGCCCTGGCTGGGAGAGAATCTTACTTTTTCGATACCTGTACTGGGCACTCCCCATATTGGCGGGCCTGCAGAGCTTGAAACAAGGGCAAGACTCCTTGAGTTATGGGCGGACGGTATCAAGAAGGTTCTCAAAGAAAACGGCGTTGCGAATGAAAAAATCGGGTTCGATGCCTTTGATATATCGGCAATCGAGCCCCTGGAAAATGCGAATATAAATTATATGGACGGCAAAGCGGCAATGTACGATGCGAGGTGTGTAAAGACAAAGGATGAACTGCAGCTTTTGAGTATTGCGAGTACGATCGCCGAGGCCGGCTTTTACCGGATGCAGGAGGTCATAAGGCCCGGTATCAGGGAGTGTGAAGTATGGGGAGAAGCGATCAAGACCATGTTATCGCTGGGTGCAGAGTCAGTCACCGGAATCTGCACTTCCGGGGAGCGCACATGCCCCTATTATCGCGTCGAGGGCACGGACAAGATCCTCAGGCCCGGTGATCTCTTAGTATCGGATATTGTAGTGTCTTACCTGGGGTACTATACGTGTGTGGTTCGGACTTTTCTAGTGGGTGACACACCTTCGAGTGAGCAGAAAGAGCTATACAGAAAGGCTTACGATGCTTTATACAAAACCGTAAACACCTGCAAGGCGGGGATAATGACAAACAAAGTAGCAGAGTCCCTGCCAAAGGGAACATGGAAAAACTATAGCCTCAATATCTCACACGGCCTTGGCCTTCACTACCATGAGGCGCCGTTTATTGCCGAAGTCTATTCAAAAAGCTGCCCTCTTGAGTTGAAACCCAATATGTACCTGGCGGTGGAGACATATGAGGGCGAACCCACCATCAGCCAGGGTGTAAGGTTAGAGGAAAATTTTGTAGTCACTGAAGACGGTTACGAAATCTTTAGCAGATATCCCTTTGATGAAAGGATGCTCTAAAATTTTTATGTTGAGCTATGACCGGGGTAGGGGTTAGGTATCAACCCCGAGGTTGAAAATCACCCTGGGGCAGAAGCGATCAATTACATTAACTTAGGTGAAGAAAGGAGAGATATGATGAAAAATCGTATATTTTTCTCGGTAATGGCAAGCATGGCCCTTTTTTTGATTATATTTGCAGGCTATGCGAAGGCAGCAACCCCCAAGCCGATTGTTTTGAAGTGGACCGTCCATTTCCCCGATAGTAACACAGCAACAGAAAAAAAACTCAAATGGTTCGTATCCGAGACTGAAAAGAGGACAGAGGGGAGAGTGAAAAGCAAGATTTACTGGGGGTCTGTATTGGGCAAAGTTCCTGATTTTCTCAAAATGGTGGGAGGCAAAGGAATCGCAGATGTAGGATATATCATTCCCACTTTTGTCCCGTGGGAGATTCCACTGTGGGCCAGCGGAACCTTACCTTTCCTCTCTAAAGGCGTGAGGGCCCCTTCAAAGGCCATGGTGAAGCTCTATAACGAATGGCCTGCCATGCAAGAGGAATGGAAGAAAGTAAATTGCAAACCATTGGGGTGTTTCCAAACTCATTCATTCTACCTATTTTCTAAAGTACCATTGGAAGAGCTGAAAGGGAAAAGAGTTACCACGCCCACAGCCTGGATTCCGATTATAAAACTTTATGGCGCTTCGCCTATTTCCATGCCCGCAACAGAGTTCTATGAGGCCCTGCAAAGGGGTGTTATATCTGGCACTACTATGCCTTTGCATACAGGCAGAATATTCAAATTTGTGGAAGTGGTTGACTATATATACGACTTCTCCTTTGCCGGCGGTGGGAGCCTTCCCACGATTGGGATTAATATCGATGTTTGGAATAAAATTTCTCCACAAGATCAAAAAGTGATGGAAAAAGTAACCCTTGAGTCGATGGAAATGTACATGGATGGAATAGAAAAGGAAATCGAACTACTAATCAAGGGGTATCAAAAGAAAGGCCTGGAAGTAATATCCTTTCCCCCTGAAGAACAACAAAGGATCCAAAGTGCCACTGCCGAAAAAATATGGAACGATTGGATAAAGATGGTAGAGGCAAAGGGTAAGGATGTGCCGGTTAAAGAATTCCTCAAGCGGTATAAGGCTATCCTAGCTGAAACTGCAAAATAGCGGATAAAATTGAGGCCGCACCGAAAAAGAAGCCTTCTGAAGATGAGCCCGAGGCTGCTGAAGCCCCGGGCCTGATTCTCACCGTTTAAAACAGACGGCGGCAATCTCCAGGTTATAACGGCAGGAGAGATCGAGAGGCCCGGCGATGGACGTCATGCCTCGAATACCTAACTACATAGGCTAAGATGGGACTTTCAGGCATTCCATGGCAATGAACCGAACTGAGATAATTGTAAATAAGACATATCGTATTGTCGCAAGGATATCTTCCCTGGCAGGGGCAATAGGTTTCTGCCTTATCGGCCTTATGATCCTTGTGAACATCATTGGGCGTCTCGTGATGGCCAGCCCGCCGCATGGAGTGATCGAGATAGCCGAATTTCTACTTGTCGCTGCTGTTTTCATTTCCTTCAGTTATGCACAGCTTCTCGGAAGACACGTAAGGATGGAGACCATATTAACTCTACTCCCTTCAAAGGTGCAGTGCATCATGAATCTACTGGTCCTGTTGTTGATTACAGGCCTGGGCATGCTCCTCTGCTGGAAGACCGGAGAGGTAACTTACATGAGTTGGGTGAGCAAAGATGCCGCCTTCAGCACTACGATCAATTTGCCATACTGGACCAGGGATCTCTCTGCCTTCATTGGAATGGTCTTGCTGGAAATTTCCTTTTTGATACAGATCTGGCGTAATTTGATCGGAATCCTGAATGGATGGAAGGTGATAGGTATTGGTACATGGGAGAGTTAGAGTTTGCCGGCATTATCGTCTTACTCCTGTTGTTGTTGATCGGAATAGGGGTACCTATAGCCTTTGCCTCGCTCACGGCGGGAATAATTGGGATTATCGTTCTTAACGGCATTGAATCAGCGCTATATACCCTGGGGACATTTCCTATCAGCCGTGTGGCTTCATATAGCTGGACAGCCCTTCCGCTCTTCATCCTGATGGGGAATCTTGCACAGGCCTCGGGTGTCGGTTCGGATGCCTACAGGCTTGCTATGACGTGGTTGAGAGGGTTAAGGGGAAGTTTGGTTCTGATTACCATAGCTTCCTGCGGTTTAATAGGGGCCACTACGGGTTCAGGGGCAACCGGGACCATTATTATGGGAAAGATAGCCGTTCCCGAAATGGAAAAATACGGCTATGACAGAAAACTCTCATTGGGCGCTGTAACCGCCTCCGGCACCGTAGGGCTCCTGATTCCCCCCAGCGGAAGTCTTCTGATTATCGGTATTCTTACCTATCTGTCCATAGGCAAACTTTTTTTGGCCGGCATTCTCCCCGGGATTCTGAGCCTGCTGGTCTATATGGCAATGGTGTTCATTAGATGCACTTTAAATCCGGGACTGGCTCCCAAAGAAAGGAACGCAGGAACCCGATGGGCAGAAAAGATTTCTCTTCTTGCAAAAAACGGAGTTGGGATCGTCATTCTTTTCCTGGGGGTCATGTTACCTCTGTACCTGGGCATAGCAACCGCCACGGAAATAGCTGTCCTGGGATGTTTGATCGCGCTCACACTGTGGTTCGTGGCCCTGCTTCGCAGGAAATCCGATCCCGCCGCTTTGAAAGAGGCCATACTGGATACGGTAAGTGTATCGGCGATGCTTTTCGCCTTTGTCATTGGAACCGGTGTTTTTGGTGTTTTTCTGGCTTTAGCCGGAGTCGTACCTTTTTTGGTGGAGGCCGTCAGCGGTCTGCCCATCCCACCCCTGGCCGTCCTCACTTTAATCATGCTCTGTTACGTGCCCTTAGGCATGTTTGTGGATACCATCTCCGTGATTCTTCTAACAGTGCCTGTGGTCTACCCAATAGTCACGGATGGATTGGGATTTGACGGGATCTGGTTCGCCATTTTGCTGGTTAAAATGGTAGAGTTATCTGCAATCACACCTCCCGTAGGCTTAAGCCTTTTCGTGACCAAAGGTGTGTTGCCGAAAATGAGTATGGAAGATATTATACGCGGGTCTTTGTGGTTTGTTGTTATGGATCTGGTAACGCTTGGAATTCTGATTGCTTTTCCGCAGATATCACTTTTCTTACCTCGTCTCATGCCACACTAATGTCAAGAATGGGCTCGAACAAAACATGAATCAGGGAAAATTACTGCGGCTTCTAGAATAGTTTGTATTTTTGGGACACTAAATCTTTTTACGCAAACGGCCATATCAGCGGACTATAACGGAAAGGTCGGTAAATGTTGAAAGATGCCTTTATTATCCATGGAAACCGGAAACTATCGTTTAAGATCCCTCCCGAGTGGAGACTGCTTACATTTGCTGCCCTTACCGAACAACCCCCATCCAGAGATATCAAAGATATAATCATCAAAGCCCTAAGAAATCCTATACAATCAGCATCCTTAAAAGAGAGGCTTTCACCTTCCGACATGATTGCGGTAATCATTGAAGATATAACGCGTGCATCTCCCAAGAAGCTGATCTTAGAAACTCTGCTGGATGTACTTGATAAGATCCCTATTTCCAGGCAAAACATCATGATCGTCATTTCTCTTGGCACCCATCGGGGATTGACACCGGAAGAATTAGAAGCCACCTTTGGGAGAAACCTTTTAGATCGGTATGAATTTGTTGGTCATGATTGTCATGCCCCTGACCTGGTGCCGGTCGGCAAACTAAAGACAGGCCGGGAGGTAAAGATCAACCGGAAGGTCCAGGAAGCCACATTCAGGATCGGGATAGGCTCAATATTTCCGCATCCGATGAATGGATTCGGCGGCGGCGGAAAAATTCTTTTCCCGGGTGTTGCGGACTTCGATTCCATTCTTGAACATCATTTCAAATATGGTTTTCATGAGGGGACGGGTCTTGGGAAAATAGAGGGGAATCTTTTCTATGAAGAGGTTTGCGCCGTAGCCCGAATGGCCAAACTCGGCTTTATTATCAACAGCATTCTGGACCAGAATGATCATGTATATGACATCGTTACAGGGGACCCTGTCCACGCTCACCTTGCCGGAATAGAAAAAAGCAAGCATATTATCGCTCAAAAATTTAAAAAAAAATCTGAGCTGACACTCATCACCTCTTTCCCTTACACGGAAGGCCCCCAGATTGTTAAGCCCCTCGCCCCGGCAGCCATGGTAACAAAAGAAGGCGGTTGTATTATCCTGGCTGTTGACTGTACTGGCAATCTCCCCGATGCCTTTGTGGACAGTTTTGAAAAGTTTCACTCCCAATACGGCGACAATCTTTTGGAGGGGGTACTTGAGCATTTTGAGAACAACCGTTCGATTATGGAAGGGGGCGCCATTGATTTCAACATGTCCCTGGGCTTGACTCTTGCAGCTCAAGACAGGTTTAAAATCATCCTGGTCTCAGGAGATATATCAAAAGAGATGGCTGAGAAGATGGGCTTCATGTATGCAGGGGACTTAGAAGATGCCTTTAAAATGGGCTCTGCTATGAGTCCCCATCCGGAAGTCCACATCATCCCTTCAGGGGGTATCATTCTGCCCATCCTTTAAGGTAATAATGTATGTTAAAGGTTAATCCAAAAGTATTGCGTAACCTGAACAGGAAGTATTCATGGACAATTCTCAAAATCTATTGAGGGGCCCTTGCGGATTTATCGCCACTGTTGGCGAGCATATCTACTACGAAACATTCGGGCAGGGCGACGTCATCGTTTTTTGTCACGGGCGTGGTGGGAACCACGTGATTTGGTATCAGCAGGTAGCTGAATTTGCCGGATCATTTCGGGTAGTCACGTGGGACCAGCGTGGCTTCGGAAGATCGTCGAACAGCAGGAACAGGGCCGGTCCCGACGAATCAATTTCTGATTTGAGAGCGGTCCTCGATCATCTGCGCATAGAAAAGGCGCACTTAATCGGCCAGTCCATGGGAGGGGTTGTGGTGATGGGCCTCGCCCTTCAGAATCCTGAAAGAGTAGGCACCCTCGTACTGGGGGACACCAACGGAGGCATCTATACCCCATGTATCGAAGAGGCCTTTGATGCATTCTTGAAAAAGACGGCCTCCTCCCCTGCCTCTGCTAATATACCCATCGGGCGGCATCCGGCGCTCGGAAAAAACCTGTGGCGGGTTAACCCCGCTCAGGCCTTTCTCTATGAACAGATCGGGACTATAGCCGGAGATCCGCCAAAGAATATCATGTCGCTTTACAGGAATATAGCCTATCAGCACGAAAAGCTCGGGGAACTCGGCATACCAGTGCTCTTTATCATCGGTGAAGAAGATCCAATCTTCCCCCCGGAGATTGTCCGGGAAGCGGCCGCCATCATACCCGGGAGTCAGGTTGCCGTGATTTCCAATACCGGACATTCCCCTTATTTCGAGGACCCCGGGAAGTGGAATGCGGCAGTCCTTGATTTTATTTTAAAATCTTAAACTCAGTCCTTTCCCTGGCCTCCTGAAATTGGGGTCAAAGCTTAACGGGCTGTTGCCTAAAGCCGATATTTAGAAAAAATTTCCGATAAAAAATACGATCTGGTTTTACGAATTATAAAAATGGGGCAAAAAGAAAAATTTAGGGTTAATAAAGGGCATTACCCAATTATAAGCCCAATCACTAAGTCCTTTAAGGCATTGGAAGCCGGTTTTCCGGCATTCCTCAACATTGCTCTTTGACATTCTTGGTTTTGGCTGATTAATCAGCACTTTGATGTTTTGAATGGCCGCAATGAGAAGATCTTGAATCTCCATACGCCAAAGAGTTCTCCATCTCGCTCGTTTGAAGCCATATTGGGTTGATTGAGCAAAGGAACGTTCAGATAAGTGTTGGCGAGTCTTTAAGTCTTTTTTAGATTCACTGCTTTTGATTTTCTTAATTATTGCATCCAACTCATCTTGCCTTGCGTGCCTTTTCAATGTTCGACCAGATTTGTAGCGAGTGCATTTATCCCTGATATGGCATTTAATACAGGCTTTGGAAGAGGCTTTGTATTCATAATGTTTCCTCTTCTTTTTGCTTAAAATATGATCCTTAGGAACTCGTTTTTCCAGATTGAAACCGGTAATGAAGATCTTGTGCTGGTAATCTTTTTGCTGTCCCATCATGGCATGAACTCCTTGGAATAGGAATGCCATGAGTTTATAATAAGTGTATTATATTGTCAATAAATATTATGTATTATACTATAATATATTATTTCCTATTAAAATAAGGCAACTTAAGAATCAAAGCACTCTTGAGAGGTTTTGGGCGAAAGCCCGTTAATTATTGACACCGCTGCAAAAGAAAGACCAGGACAGCCTAATTTTAAAATTGAAGCTGAATTTAATAGCAAGAAATGCCCAAATTCCCGCAAAGAATACCTGCCGCCCCCATTCAATGGATCATATCTGGTCCTTTATCCTTAAAACGTATTTAATGCCTTTAGGCCCATTTTCAGCGGCTTGATCGTCGTAAAAACATTTATCACAAATGCACTGGTAAAAGAGACAAAAATAAAGAACCATTGGGCCGAAGTAATCGGGTTTCCTCGTACATCTGACATAAACAGAATGTAAACCGGACCTGCCTCAAGCACAATAACTCCGGCAATATAAAGAGAGCTTAAGATCATAAACATCATACCCCCAAATCCTGTGGATACCTGCGCGATATTTTGGAACTTGAAATTGGGGTACATGGCGCCGTATCCGATACCCAGGGCCACAATACCAAAGACCATAAAAAACATAGTTACCGAGGAAAGGGCCATCATAAAATGACTCACTTCTAAGAGATAATTGGTGATAATAACCAGGATTTCACCTAAAATAAGCATAGGAAGGAGAAACGACAGATACTTGCCCAAAATATACCTCCTGAGCCCAATGGGAGATGAACGAATGATCCAGAAGGCCTCTCCTTCAGCACTCACTGCAGTAAAGACAAAACGAGCAGAAACTGCAGCAAGCACAAAACCAGCAAGGCCCATGTTTAAAAAGGCCAGTGTATTTTGAAGAAAATCAATTCTAATAGGACTCTTATCCAGGGGTAATACCTTAAAATTATACACATAAACAATGACAAGGGCCCCTAAAAGCAGCAATTGGGACCACTGGGTATTGTCTCGAAAAAAGGTGCGGATATCCTTCCCTATTACCGCCCCCACATCCTGTCTAAACAGCCTCTGCAAAATCCTTGCGAACGGCTCCAGAAGCCATTTCCCCGCCCTTCGTCTATTTTTTGCCTCCTGTGACTTGGAGTACCCCTGGAAATAAACAGCCTGGGCAACCCAAATATTAATCACCACCACAGCCGCGGCCGTTGACCAGGTAAGCATGATCTCAAGGAAATGATTGGTCCCTGATGTGCCCCTGAGACCTCCCCATAAGGTCTCTAATATCCATTGGGTGGGCAGATATGGGGACTGGGGTGCTCTCAATGAGTTCAGGTACTGCATAACCGTAAAGAAGGCCTCCGGGTCAACAAGTCTTTCGGGTCTTAGCAAGCGAAAAAAAATATAAAGTGCTATCACCATAAACAAGATTAAGAGCATGATAATATCTCTTGTTCTCTGTGCTGGAAACACGTGAACAAGCACCATGGTAATAAAGATCCCTATGCCTCCGGTCATAATCACCATAGCCACGTTCATATGAATAAGTGAGATAAAAAAGCCTAATCCAGGTTGGTACACATATGCATAGGCCATGAAGATGGGAAGTCCAAAGATAATGAACATCCATGAACTATCTATGACCGTATGGATTGCCCTTGATATAAAGAGTTCTTCTATGGATACGGGCAGCGAATGACAGAACTCAAGGTCTCGGGAAAGATAAAGATTGGAAATAGCGGTGATGATGTGGCTAAAAATCAATAACGAAAAAAATGTCAGAATGATCATGGCAAGCAAATGCCGCGCCAGCAGGTCTCCCATTAGCTCAACAGATCGAAAGTAAACCAGAATACGACAGGATATAACGAACATCACACCGAAGAAGACAATGCCCACGCCACCCATAATGGCAACTCTCTTTCTTCGAAGGCCTTTCGAGCGAACGAATTGTTTTCGGAACCCAGACACTCTGGGCTTAAGAAGAAGATAAAGGTGTTTCATGGGCGATTCTTTTTCCCTCGGTTAGTTTCAAGAAAATATTCTCTAGGCTACCATCCACCCCGGCCTGGTGCCTAAGCCGCTCAGCCGTTCCTTGAGCAATAATACGACCAGCTTGAATGATGGCGATCTCCTCGCACACTTCTTGTGCCACTTCTAATGAATGGGTAGACATAAATATGGTTGTTCCCCCATGCGCCTCATTCCTGAAGATGTCTTTAACAAGTCGGGCACCCTTAGGATCTAAGCCCACCATGGGTTCATCCACAACGATCACCTTTGGACAATGGATCAAGGCGGCACACATCACAAGACGCTGCTTCATCCCATGGGAATAGCTCTCTACAAGCTCATCCTGCCAGTGATTAAGTTCAAAGAGTTCCAATAGTTCAAAAATCCTTTTACCCAAAGAAGGTGAGTGATCCAAGCGATATATGCCGGCAATAAAATGGAGGAATTCGAACCCTGTAAGCTTTTCATAGACAAACGGACGGTCGGGTATAAATCCCACACATTTTTTTACCTCTGACGGTTCCTTGGCAAGATCAATGCCGTTAATGATAATCTGTCCTTCTGATGGTTCGAGCACACCGGCCATCATTTTAATGGTTGTGGTCTTGCCCGCACCATTAGGTCCGAGAAAGCCAAACACAACGCCTTTTCCTACCTCCAGGTTGATCCTGTCTACTGCTCGCAGCCTCCTAAAGGTTTTACTGAGATTAATCAACTTAATCATAACGATACTCAACAATTTTCAATTTTAATTTACCAATGAGGCGTACAATGTCTACCTGCCTTTGAAGCCCTCCTTCAATCAACTTGATGTGCGTTGCGTCCGTAGGCATCTGATTGAGAGTTGGGTCCATGGAGATCCATTTGCCAAGATAGCCCTCACTCCATGCATGATAATAGAATCCCCCACATGCATAAACCAGTCCAACACACACCCTGGCCGGTATTCCTGTCGCCCTGAGCAGTGCCGTAAGCAATACTGTATGCTCATTGCAATCCCCCACCCTACTCTTCAATACCTCGGAGGCAATGGGAATTGCCATAATAGGCCTTTTTTCAACGTTCATGTAGACCCACGCCGTGAGCCGTTTGGCTACTGAAACGGGACCTGTTTGCTTTCCGATAATTAATCTCGCCTTTTCTATGATGGCCGAATGATCGCTATCGATGCCAAATTCTGGTCTGAGAAAAGGACTCATTTTCCCTAAAGGAGCGGAGTATGGAATTCGGTATCCTGCATCGCTTGGAGTTTGTTCCTGAATCACTTCGATAATACCAGAATGAAATCGCTGTCTTCCCTGATTGAGTTCACTGATATCAAAGTGCCCATCCTCAAGACCCTCCGCCTTGAGCTTCAAATAGGTCAGCCTTTTGGAATCTGGCAAATGCTTATTGGTATTAATGGAAGCCAATTCGTAAAAATCTTCTCCGCCACTGCTATCAATATCTCTCGTGGCCCTCGCCGCACTGGATTTGACCAAGGTAAACCCCATAAATCCCTGCTCTTTTAACACATCCCCGTTTTTATCAATCCAAAAGGTCATGGTTTGACCCAGCATTTCTGCTTCCAACCTAAACGCACTATATGGAATGCGGTTGATCTCAAGGGTTTCGTTTGCAATTACCTTAAGCACAATTGAGTCTTGTGACATTGTTGAGGGATCAAAAACAGGAAAGGTAAAGGTTCGTCCTATTTTAACTGTCCGTCCCTTAAAGAATAGTGCCAGACCTGAGCCGATCATAGGTGGTTCTGAAAGCTGAATGGTTTGGGTTTTTTTGATAAAGCCCTCCCCTATTTTTAATATCATCAAGTTCCCAGAGACTTTACCAGAAACCTGAAACGTAACGATTCCAGAGACCATTCGAAATATGAAGCTCTTGAGAATAAATTCATGATCAACCACTGAATGAGTGACAACGCGGATGACACTAGCCTGGTCCAAAAGATTGAGCCTCATGAAAATTTCTTCTTGAATCATATATCCCTCTGTAATGGGGTTTATATGGTTGGCCGAATATCCAATCTTTTTGCCCTTAAGATAGATCTCCATCCAATGACGTTCAGGTGAAGTAATGCCCGATACATTGCTTGCCAGCGATTTTGGCCAGGGCGCAGTGTCCTTAAAATAGACCTTTTTGATCAAAAGTCCGATCATGGCGACCCATAAGGCGACAATACTCACGCCCAAAAAATTAAATAAGCGCCTTTTACTTGTCTTACTCATACCCAATACCTATAAAAGCCCCCACAACAAGGTGGGGAAATGTATTAAACCATCCGCCTAAACATTACATTAATTTTACTCGCCATAGCAATGCAATTCATATGATGGTAGACGCCTAAAACCCCACCCAGACAAACGTAATTTTGAAAATAATGCAGTAAGAGACCTCTCATGCTCCTTCAATTCGCTAATGATTTTCAACATAAATCCGAGGTGGATTTACGAGGCCTTGTTAGATCTACCTTAAACAGGTATCTGCAATTATCGGTAGAGGCTAGGAAACTTCTGGAAAAACCCCTATCCATTTTCCTGCCGAGTGAAGATAATAAATATGTCAATATCGATGTTAGCCTTATTTTAATTTGAAAAGAATCCTGTTTTTCTTTACTTTATAAGACATGGGAAGCCCTACTTTTGTTAGAATATTTTTTAGCCGGGATCTATAGGCCACCATGGACTTCCTTAAAACTTAAAATCTATAATATCCTTATCACTTAATAATACATAAGGAGATGGTGGGATGGCCATAAACCTGGATGCCATCGGCAGAAAAGGCATATTTCAGGACAATAAATGCTGAGGACAAAGACGTGGTGATTGATAGCGGTATCGTTGAGTGGCACAGCAAGGAAGCGTTAGAGAGATGTAAAAGGCACGGAGGCGTCCGCTTTGATGACCGGGTGGCCATTGTCACGGGCGCGGGTGGTGGATTGGGGCGCGCATATGCCTTAGAACTGGCCCGGCTCGGTGCCAAGGTTGTGGTGAACGACCTTGGCACCGCCCGCGACGGCTCCGGTACCGGATCGAAAAGCCCTGCCGATACGGTGGTGGAAGAGATCAAGGCCCTGGGCGAAAACGCCGTGGCCAACTACGACTCGGTCGCTACCCAGGAAGGGGGACAAACAATTGTGGATGCGGCCATAAAGGCCTTTGGTAAACTGGATATTGTGATAAATAACGCGGGCATTTTGAGGGATAAGACCATTGTCAAAATGGCCCCCGAGAACTGGGACGCGGTCATGGATGTCCATCTGAAAGGTATATACAATGTGACTCGACCTGCTTTCATAAAGATGCGTGAGAACAGATACGGCAGAATTATTTTGACCACCTCGGCAACGGGACTGTACGGCAATTTCGGACAGACAAATTATTCGGCTGCCAAGATGGGGGTCGTTGGATTTATGAACACCCTGAAATTAGAGGGCGACAAACACCATATCAAGGTGAACACAATCGCGCCAATTGCTGCCACGCGGCTGACAGAGGACGTTCTTCCGCCTGACCTTTTGGCAAAACTCAAACCGGAATTGGTGGCCCCTCTGGCCCTTTATTTGTGCTCGGATCAGTGTCCGGTGTCAGGGGCCATCTTTAATGCCGGTATGGGCTATTTCAACCGCGTGGCCATTGTTACGGGACCAGGAGTGGTTTTGGGTGACGGCACTTCCGTGCCTTCGCTGGAAGATATCCATAGGAAATGGAAGGCAATCAACAGCCTGGAGAACGCTGAAGAGTTCCCCAACGCGACCGCAGCCTTCGGTCCCATGCTGAACGCATTCAGCCCCAAGAAGAAAGAGGATGCCGGTGGTGCCCCAGGGCTGACGGTGAAACGTATTTTTGACGGCCTGCCCAAAGCCTTTCAGGCAGACCGGGCCGCAGGAGTGGATGTGGTGTTCCAGTTTGATATTATGGGACCTGCTGGCGGGGCATGGCATGCAACGATTAAGAAAGGGACCTGTGAAGTCAGTGAGGGTTCTCACAGTCGCCCGACAACCATCATCAGAATGGCTGATGATGATTTTGTGAAGCTGATTACGGGAGAGCTGAATGCCATGTCGGCCTTTACATCCGGGAAACTCAGGATTGAAGGGGACATTATGAAATCCCAGCTTATCGAGAAACTGTTCAAGTTTTAGAGGAGAAATGATTATGGCCACAGGCATCAAAGATAAAGTCGCAATCATTGGCATGGGCTGTTCGCGTTTTGACGAACGGTGGGAAGTGGGCGTCGAGGAACTGGTGGTGTTTAGGATCCTATATTTTTTTTAACTCCCTAATTAACATACAGGACATTATTGTAAGTATTCCCAGAACAAAAATACCGATCTGGAAACTCCATCTATCCGCCACCATACCCAAGCCGATCGGACTAATCCCAACACCGAATATTGAGCCTATGCCTATTGTCATTCCCATAAAGGCACCTCTTTCATCTATGATAGTGAGTTTGGAGATGGCCGTTATGATGGACGGGTAAAAAGCCATACTCACTGTCGCCTGAATAATGAGCATTCCAACCAACAACCAAAACGCCTGAGCCAGAGCCACACCTATGGTTGAGAGCCCTGTAATTATTATGATAATGAACAGTATTTTCTTGACGGCATACCGGTCAAGGACAAACCCTATCAGGATTGTGGCAAATAACCCCCCTACGCGTGAAAAACCGAAGATGGCGTTGGCCAATCCAAACTGTATCCCTCTCTCCTTTATAAGGAACAGAGGAGTAATATTGTATATACCGTAGGTGGCCATCACATTAATAGTCCAGATTATGGCAACCAACCAGAGATCTTTGCGAAGTAAGATCTTGGAATAACTGCTCTTTTTCTCCTCTTGAGGACGCGGGTCCGGGAAAAGCACCCAGAAAAAGATAATTACCATCAGGCATGCCCCACTTAGTATGATAAAAAATGACTTCCAGTGAAAAAAACGAATGGCAAAGGCTGCCAGGATTGGAACTGCAAGGAAGCTGGAAGAAGGGGCCGTTTCATGGAAGCCGATGGCCTTACCCCAGTTATTAGGGTCAAAAATTGATGTTATAAGGGGAAGTGTACATGGAAAATAGATCCCCGATGTGAGCCCTATCAAAAAGGTGATTGCCGCAAAATGGTAGTATGTCTCAACATATCTTAAGCTAATAAATACTAATACCAGAGCTATAAAACTGAATATGATAGGCTTTTTATAGCCAATGTATCTGGATAATAGTCCTGAAATGAATACAGAGATAGTAAATCCAACTGACATATATAAGAACAAGCTGCCCGCAAGGGCATGGGTCATGGATAGCTCATCTTCTATAATGGGAAGAAGAGGAGAGATGACCGACTTAGAGGAAAAATTCAGAAACCATAGACACCATAAGATGAATAGCAGGAAGATTTTCATGGTCGCAGGTTATACACTTTCCCGGATGTATATTCAAGCACCCAGACAGCCATGCTATTCAGATTCCAAATCACATGTTTAATTACCTTCCCTTTAAACCCAGGATGAACTTCCTGCATCCTGGAACCCTCTGAGTCATCAAAGAAATGCTGCAAAAACTAAGCAAGGCTGATTCATAAGATCCATCATTTGATCCCCCATGCCTGTCCCAAATGCCAGGAAAAATGGAAATAAAAAATGTTGACAAAATTTTCTCAGGAATTACTTTTCAATATTAATTTTTTATGTTAGGAGGGATCATCTTACCTGGCATGTCGAGTGAAACTATCCAGGTTCTCAAAAGAAAGATCCAATGATAAACCAAATTCTAATAATGACTGTAAGGAGGATCGGCTTTATGAGAGGTAAAAGGAACGGATTTTTTTTGTTTATATCTTTTGTCTTTGTGATGGTTCTGTTATGGGGGTTGCCTTCCCAAGATCGTTATGCCTATGGTGATGAAAAAGCTAAGAAAAACCTTCCTCCCCGCGCCATATTGGTCGCTCCGGAGTATACCGGGATCGTTGTTGAAGAGGGAGAGGATGTGAGTATAGACATAACGGTGACAAACGGCGGAAGGCAGGATGAAAATATCGAGCTCACGCTTCCATCTGTCCCTAAGGGTTGGACCGCCCGGATAAAGACGTACAGTTTTGGAGTCACAGGCATTTATGTGGGCAGCGACAAATCTAAGCCCCTTACCTTGAAAGCGGAACCAGACAAAGGCACAGGTCCCGGCAAGTATGTCTTTACCATAAAGGCCAAGACCACTGACGGCCGGCTGACCTCCTCCAGCCAAGTGACCCTCATGGTGAAGGCTAAGCAGGAGGTGAAGAAAGCCAAGGGCGTCAATATCACCACATCATACCCTGTGCTTCAGGGTCCCACAGATGCCAAGTTTGAGTTTTCCTTAGAAGTGGAGAACAAGACCGATAAAGACAGTATCTTCAACCTGTCCTACGAGGGACCGGAAAACTGGGGGATTAACTTCAAGCCGGCTTACGAGGACAAATATTTCTCCAGCCTGAGAATCAAGGAGGGCCAGAGTGCGACAATGGCCGTTGAGGTCAAACCCTTTCTTCTGGCCGAACCGGGCGAATACCCCATAAAGGTGAAGGTGAATTCAGAAAAGGCCAAGGCAGTAGTGCAACTAATGGTTGTCCTCACCGGAACCCATAAGATGGACATAGGTACTGCCAACGGATTGCTCTCGCTCAATGCCTTTCAAGGAAAACCGGCCAACCTTTCTTTCTACGTAAAGAACAGTGGCTCGGCCACGCAGGACAACGTCCGGTTTCTCTCATTCAAACCTGAAAACTGGAAGGTGGATTTTAATCCCAAAAGCATGAATACTCTGGCCCCTGGAGACCTTAAACAGGTGGAGGTCAATATTACCCCGGCAGAGCAAGCCTTGGTGGGAGATTATTCTGTTGGAATCAACGTGGAGGGAGGAAAGGCGACTAAAAGCATGGAGCTGAGGGTCACTGTGAGAGCCTCCACGGCCTGGGGGTGGATCGGCATAGGGATTATCGTTCTCGTGATCATAGGGCTCGTGACATTATTTATCAAGATGGGAAGGCGTTAAAATGGATGCCCAAAAAATTATAGAGACTAAGGAGCTAACCAAGGAGTACAGCCGGCAGAAGGCAGTGGATCACCTTACCTTCGACATTGAGGAAGGGGAGATCTTCGGATTCTTAGGGCCCAATGGGTCCGGGAAGACCACAACCTTACTTATGCTCATGGGACTTACTCAGCCCTCTGGGGGGAGTGCCCGAGTCTGTGGTCTGGATCCCGCTCGAAAGGCGAGAGAAGTCAAGCGCCTTGTGGGTTATCTACCGGAGAATGTCGGTTTTTATGGCGATATGGATGCCATACAAAGTCTGGATTATGTTGCCCATATCAACGGCTTAGAAGGAAAACAGGCCCGCCAAAAGATCGATGAGGCCCTGGAAGTCGTCGGGCTATCTGTCGAAGCCAATAAGAAGGTAGGGTCATACTCTCGGGGCATGTGTCAGAGACTGGGCATTGCCGAAGTCCTGATTAAGGACCCGAAGACCCTCTTTCTTGATGAGCCCACTCTGGGGCTTGATCCAGACGGGGCGTTTCGATTGATAGAACTCATCCAGTCACTGAACCGGGAGAGAAAGATCACTGTATTGCTCTCCTCCCATGACCTAAATCAGGTCCAGAAGATATCCCACCGTGTGGGCATCATGATCAAAGGGGCCATGGTGGCAAAAGGACCCATTGATGACTTGGCGCATGAAAAATTGGGTGTAGGAGAGGAGAGTTATACATTGGAAGAGATCTACATGAAATACTTTCAGGAGGTCTGATAATGCAAGGTTTGATCGCCATCTATAGAAAAGAACTAACAGACCACTTTAGCAGCTACAGGTTTGTGATTCTCTTTGCCCTGATCGCCATGGTAAGTTTCATTACCAGCTATATGGCTGGGATTCATCTAAGAGAAAGTCTGGAAGAGCAGAAGACCAGCTTTATCTTTCTCATGCTCTTCAGCGCACCCGGGGCTCTATTCTCAATGGTTCAATTCGTTGCCTTCTTTGGACCCCTTATCGGAATTGTCTTGGGATTTGATGCCATCAACCGTGAGCGGGCTCACGGCACGCTCATAAAGCTGATCTCTCAGCCAATTTACAGGGATTCGGTAATCAACGGTAAATTCTTGGCCGGGGTAACAACGATCACCATCATGGTGATCTCCATTGTCTTGGTCATATCTGGCTTGGGTCTCGCCATGTTGGGTGTGGTCCCTGGTGTGGAAGAGATCTGGCGTCTATTTATCTATGTGGTCATTAGTATCTTTTATGTCTCATTCTGGATGGGCGTCGCCATACTATTTTCAATCGCCTTCAAGAGTATCGCCACGTCCGCTCTAGCTTCGGTGGCGCTCTGGATATTCCTATCCTTTTTTGTCTCTATGGGGGCCAGTGCACTGGCCGAGACCATTGCCCCCATGGATAATAAGGAGGGAACCAGCCTGGAGGTTATTGTTAAGAACGCCCGTATCAAGGAAAGGGTCTCACTTTTCTCGCCAATGACACTCTATTCCGATGCCACGGCCACTATCATCAACCCAAGGATTAAGACAACCCGTATGAGCAGTTTGATGGGCATGGGTCCTATGGAGAAGATTCTGGTCTCACGCTTCCAGAACCCCCTCCCACTGGGGCAGAGTATTGTTGTTGTCTATCCTCATCTTGTGGCCCTAATAGCTCTGACGTTGATATGCTTTGCCATATCTTACGTGGTATTTATGATCCAGGAGATCAGAACATAGTTGAAGGTCTGACAGCCTCATTCCACTACTGGAGTAAGGGCACTGACCATTGATCCAGATCAGGGCAGGGTATCATGTTAGTGTACCACTACTGCCACAGAAAAGGGGAAAGGGTTTCCGATGTGATCTTTTTTCATTAAAGCCTGTTCCATAACTGCCAGAATTTGGGGAAAGATTTCTGCACACATTTTTTATTTGTTATTCTGACTCCTGGCACTCTCAACCCAACTACTGCCAAACTCATGGCCATACGGTGATCATTATGGGACTCCATCATTGCTCCAGAGAGCCTTACGCCACCATGGATGATTATCCCATCATCAATTTCCTCCACCCGACCACCCAGCCGTTTCCATTCAAGGACTATAGCATGCAATCGGTCGCTCTCTTTAAGGCGAAGGTGATGAACATTTCGGATAGAAGTCTTGCCATCGGAGAAGAGGGCTATGGCTGCTAAAGTGGGTACCATATCGGGCATTGAGTTCATATCCACCTCAATCCCTGAAAGTTTTCCGCCGTGAACTACTACCTGATCTGATTTCTTTTCAATTGAGCAGCCCATCCTCTCCAGAATCTCAAGAAAGCGGATATCACCTTGCCGTGTGTTGAAAGGATAGATGTTTTCTGTGACAACTGTTCCGCCGGTTACGGCAGCAGCAGCCCAAAAATAGGATGCGGAAGAAACGTCTCCTTCAATGATAAATTCCTTGGGCCGATACTTCTGGTTAGAGGGGACCCGGAAGGAGCGGTAGCTATAATTTTCTACTTCAACTCCGAACTGTTCCATCACATCAATAGTAATGTCAACATAGGGTTTTGAGGCCAATTTCCCCGGGACCTTAATTTCGACACTATTTTCAGCATATGGACCAGATAATAGGAGTGAGGAGATAAACTGGCTGCTTTCGTCCCCCTTTATATGAACTCTTCCGCCACTAATGCCATTTGCCCTAACAGATACTGGGGGACACCCATTTTTTTTAACACAGGAGGCCTCAACTCCCAACTGATTCAGGGCCATCACCAATGGGGCTATGGGTCTCTTTAACATCCTATCTGTACCGGTGAGGAAAAATTCTCCGCGGCAAAGCGCCACCACTGATAGTAGTAACCGAATGGAGGTCCCTGAGTTGCCAAGGTAGATCTCTTTTCTGACGGGGGCAGGCCAAAATTTTCCTCCTGTACCACCGACTTTAAGGCTGTCTCCCTCAATAGAGAACTGCGCCCCGAGCTTCTGCAAGGCATCCATGGTATAGCGGGTATCTTCGCAATCAAGAAAATTGAACAGCCAGCTCTCTCCGCTGGCCATGCTGGCCGTTATAAGTGCCCTATGGGTGATGCTCTTTGAGCCAGGCATCCTCAGGGTGGCCTTTAGCTGAGGCTTAGGTTTGATTTCTTCCATACTGTTCTCAGGGAGCTTCTTTTATTGTGCAGCATTATCGGAAAACAGATTATATTCTACTTTTCGGTAATAGTCTCTTTAACCTTGTGGCCAAAATGCCTGCCTGCATCTTCCACATAGCCCAAAACCCTATCCCCTGGCTTAATCTTGACTACCGAAATTGATTCGCCATCAGGACCAACCAGTCGAATGGTCTCCGCATTTTGAAGGATAGTGCTCAAAGGGCCATGGGGCCCGGTTGCTTTTACCAAAAGCAGTGGTCTCCGTTCGATCTTTACTCTCCCCACCACTAACACCATTGTCTTCCCTTTCGCATTAATACCCACTACTTCATCTCCAGCCCTAAGTTCCGAAAGATAGCCGGTCTTCCCTCCAGGCAACATAACGTAGGCATGGACTGATCCGGCATTCACCCTAAATGGTCTGGGAGAAACATACGGATTTTCAATACTCTCAGCGTGAACTAAAAAAAGGCCTTGGTTGCTGTTACCCACAAGCATGCCTTCCCCTGCCTTCATCATAGTGCAGGTGTCCACACAGACCCTGTCTCCCATCCCTACACTCATGATAGTATCAATCTCGAGATCTACAAGGTCAAGGGTTTGCTCCCACGACTTGATTTCATTGAGTAATTTCCTGACCTTGATAGGTTCCTGCGCGGTTATTATTAGGCCATCCACACCTTTTTCCAGAATGCCTGCTGCGGTCTTAGCCTCCTCAAGATCTCTCACTTCAATAAAGATATTACCAGTTCTGGCCACTAAGTTTTCAAGAGGGATGACTTTCCAATCCTTGGTTTTTACCACCACTTTTTTGTCTCGGCTCAGTTTTACAATTTCCTCCTCATCCGCTGCTGATTTAATTTCCATAAGGACTACATCCCTACCCCACTTCAGATCCCCGTTATCAGAAACAATCTTTATCAGCCCCAACTCTTTCACGTCTTTGACCTTATCCGGCGGCACAATTACGGCATCAGCCCCTGCTTCCAGGGCCGCTGTTATCAGCTCTTTTTTCCACGGATCGGCCTTAACCCATATTTCCTTCATGATTCATGACCTCACTTTTATTAAAAACATTATTGAGTGAAACAAATAGATCTGCAAATGCCTTTTTATCCCCTTCTCTAGTAATCCGGATCAATCTCTCCACCGATTCCAGGTATTGCTCAATAAATTCCCCTGCCGCTGGGTTGTCCATTAGAAACGAACCAAAAAGCCCCGATGGTTGCGTCAAAATGGACCTTATTCTATCTAATCTCTGTCGGAATGTATAAGTAGCCCCTCTCATAAGATCCTCAAGTGCAATGCCAGAGTGTCTGACGCAGAGAGCGAAGGCAAGGGTAGAAAAATGATTAACACCCCGAATGAGTCCCATTATACGATCATGTTCTTCCGGGTCAAGGACTATAACCTCAAATCCCGTACTGACGAAGATGCGAGAGGTCCAGCGAAGACAGTCTTTTCCCCTCTCAGGGACTACCACAACCCTCTGGCCTGAATTGGGCTTTGCATCGGGGCCAAACAGGGGGTGAACCCCTACCACTTGGGAGTGGGAGTATTCAAGCATGGCCTCTAAAGGTGCTTTTTTTACCGAAGTGAGATCCATTAGCACCCCATCTTCCGGAACCAGCGGGCCTATTTCCTGTATCACCTTCACGGTATCAGCTACTGGCACTGAGATGACGACAACATCACACTTCCGTGTCATTTCAGCGGCCGTGAGATCGGTCCTGCGTCCAACACGATAGACCTGTGATCCAGCTCCTTCAAGAAGATCAGCAAACCACGATCCCATCCTGCCAGTGCCACCGATAATGCCTACTTTGGGCCTCCTCAGCCTGCTGGTCAGATCCATGGATCACTCCCTGCCGGGTAAGATCCCAGACGCTTCATAAACAGGCAGCGTTCCTCCCTCCATTTCCTTGACTGCGTTATGAACATTGCTATCCTGTTCATGTCCTTCAATGTCTACAAAGAAGAGGTATTCCCAGTTCCTAATTTTCACTGGTCTTGATTCAATTTTGGTCATACTGATATTTCTCTGTGATAGGGGCTCCAGTGCTTTATACAGGGCCCCCGGTTTATGGTGGACAAGAAAAAGCAATGACGTCTTGTCTCTCGCCGTAGGAGCTGTCTCAGCTTTACCAATGGCCAGGAATCGGGTCACATTGTTGGGATAATCCTCGATGTTTTCCTCAAGTATTTTTAGGCCATAAGTAAAGGCGCACAGCCGGCTTCCCACGGCGGCTGCATAAGGTTCCTTTGCTGCCATGGTGGCAGCGATTGAGGTGCTTTCCACTTCCTTGATGGGAATTCCAGACAGGTGATTTCTAATCCAAGACCAGCATTGTGATATGGGCATGGGATGGGAATATATGTGTGTGATTTTTTCGATATGATCTGAGTTGCTCAGAAGATGATGTCTTATGCGGAGAAAGATTTTAGCATTTATCTTTAGTTCATACTTATAAAGTAAATCTGAGATGGTAGTTACGAAACCTTCATAGGAGTTCTCAATCGGAACCACACCCTGTTGGCACAGACCCTTTTCCACAAGGCCAAAGACCTCTTCAATGCTCTCAGCAGCACGAAACAACGCCGAATTTCCAAAGAGGCATATGGCTGCCTGGTTGGTAATGCCTGCAATAGGCCCAACACTGACACCATGGTCCATGGGCACAATGACCGCCTTCCCTGTATCACGGTTGATGATTCTTTCCAGCCTTATCCCTTTTCCAATCATCTTTTTTTCTCCTAATTATGATTGTGTTAATCCATAGGTACCCAAAATCCCTAAATAAAAGAGCCGTGAACGTCTGGCCCGCTCACGGCTCTTATCCAATCAAATCTTTTCAGCATGCGGGCGGACCTGTCCTCCGAAAACAATAAAAAAAACTTCGCCAATAAGACTCTTTAAGATTAACCATTAGTCCTCTCCTGAAGTTATGTATTGTAAATAGCATCTTTATGACAATTGCCAGAATATCCCGACCTTTGGTCAGGGAGATTTACTATATCATTGAGGTTCTTAGATCACGATATCACTCAAAATCGTCCTTAATCTCAAGTAGTGATCGGCCAGGACAATCTTTACCATGGCTTCAAGAACCGGTATAATTCGTGGAATGGCAGCAACATCAAACCTCCCTGAAAGCTTGAGTTTGGCGGGATGTCCTTCCCTGTCAATTGTATCCTGTTCCTTACTGATCGAGGGGATCGGTTTTATGGCAGCTCTAAGAATAATTTCGTCTCCATTTGAAATGCCTCCCAAGATCCCTCCGGCCCGATTTGTTTGGAATCCGTTCGGCGTGATAGGGTCATTATTCTCCGAACCCCTGAGCCTTGCTGCCTCAAAGCCTGCACCTATCTCAACTCCTTTGACTGCCCCTACGGACATGACCGCCTTAGCCAGATCGGCATCTAATTTGTCAAAGACAGGTTCGCCAAGTCCAGCAGGACATCCCGAGACTCGGACCTCCACAATGCCGCCCAGAGAGTCACCATCTTTTTTGGCCCTTGCAAGAGCTCTTTCCATTTGTTCCACTGCAATCGGATCTGGACAATACAAGATATTCTGTATAATCACATCCACATCCAGGTCGATCTTTTTTGCTCTGACATCTCCCAACTCAAGCGTGTATGCGAAGACCTTTACCCCTAAAGGTTCCAGGATCTTACCGGCCACTACACCCGCAACGACTCGTGAAGCCGTCTCCCGGGCAGATGATCTTCCGCCTCCCCTGAAATCAAAGTGTCCGTATTTTTTGTGGTAGGTGTATTCTGCATGCCCGGGCCTGAATAGGTCGCGTAGGATATCATAACCCTCACTTTTTATATCTTTGTTTCTGATAAGGAGGGTAATGGGGGCACCTGTGGTCTGACCTTCAAACACACCGGAGAAGATTTCCACTTGATCCTCCTCCCTCCGTGGGGACTCAAAGGGATTGCTCCCAGTCGCGCGTCGTGCCATTTCTGGCGCAAAGTCTTCCTGGGATAGATTAATGCGGGGAGGACATCCATCAATAACCACACCTACCCCATATCCGTGTGACTCACCAAAGGTGGTAATCCTGAAGATGTCTCCAAATGAATTTCCGGCCATTCTTATGCCCTTCCTCGCTTATAATTTCTTTGAAGGTTTTTAATGATAAATGCACCTACCAGTTTATACTTAAAGAGTTTATGTGCCTTTCGATTTCTTTAAGAAGGGCATGGGACTCTCTTTTAAGAAATTCGCAGTTTAGCCATGGCAGAACATAGGGTTCTCTTTTCAAAAACGAGACGTCAACTGCAAGGCCGAAAGGACATCACTGCG